>JBMOKS010000362.1:0-15879 GCA_049324355.1 Bacteroidota bacterium | reverse complement strand
TTCCACCTTGGTATAAAGATCTTGGTCATTGCCGTGGCCATTGCCATTGAGTTTCAACAAACTAATGTAATTGATGATCCGCGTGAGTTGATTACCCATTTCATCGTGAAAGTCGCGGGCGATCTCCTTGCGCAACGTCTCCTGCTCTTTGGCTCTGATGCGCTCGAGCATCATCACCTTATTGACCCGTTGCTTAACCCGCATGTATAAAGCCAATGTGATCAGCCCGGCGAACAGCACAAACATGCCTACAATAAAAGACGCTGTTTGATAGAACGGTGTTCGCACGGTAAAACTGTAAGCGATCTGCCTGGGCGACCAGCTTCCTTCGTTGTTTGTGGCCATTACCCTGAACACATAATCGCCCGGAGGAAGATTACTGTAGGTCACCTGATTTCCGGAGGCCGGCTGCGACCATGCCTTATCAAAATTTTCAAGGTAATATTTAAACTTTACCGACTTTGGATATCGTTTGTCTACGCGGTTGAAATGGAATGTAATGTGGTTTTTATCCGGCGGCAACTGGGGGTTGTAAGGGATCTTAAAAAAACCCATCACGCTGTCGGCATACTCGTGGGTGGGGTATTCTCCAAAAAGGATCTCAACGGCCGTGAGATGAAGATCGAACGACTCTTTGTTGTTGCGTTTCCGATCGGTGAATTCGTATAAGCCGTCAATCAGCCCAAAAAACTTCTTATCCTTACTAATATAGAAAGCATTTTGATTTGTCTCCACCCCGGTCAGTCCATTGTCATAATCGTAGTGCAGGTTCTCAACGATCTCAAATTCCTGGCTTAGTTTGATCCGGGTGATGCCTTTTTCAGAACCTATCCAGATGTACTGCTGGTCATCGGCTGCGACAAAATAGATAAAGTCAGATGGCAGGCCGTGATGGGTGGTGATCATTTTCTTAAAGCCAGAACCCGGATTGTATACGGCCACACCCGACCCACCTGAACCGATCAGCAGCAATGAATCGCGATAAGGCTGAATGGACAGAACGGTTGTGTTTTCCATTCCGGAGATCGGGAGGTTCACGATCTTGCCGTTTGTGATGGTGGTCACGCCAAACTCATTACCAATAAACAACTTTTTGTAAGTCTTCGAATAATGCAGGCTGGTCACCGTATTGGTACTCAATCCTTCTTTGGTGGTGATGGCCTTGAATTTTTTTCCATCGTAATAATTTACACCACCGGTGTAAGTGCCGATCCAAAGTCCGCCGCTGTCATCGAACTGGAGATTGACTACCGATGCATTGGAAAGTCCTTCGTCACGGGTGAACCAGGTGAATTTGTCTAGCTCGTCGTCATACCTGCCGAGGCCATAGGCTGTACCGACCCAGATGGTGCCATCGGGAGCTTCACCGATGCAATTGATAGAGTTCCGGTACATTTCTTTTTTATCGATGTAAGATGATATTTCTCCCTTCTTGATCCTCCAAAGACCTTTTGAGGCCGATCCCACCCAACTGGCGCCCTTGCTGTCTTTATAAATTGCCATCACCCCCCGCATATTCTCCGAACTGCACCGATCGAAGTCCTGGGTAAAATACTTTAGCAATCCAGAGCCAGCGGTTGCAAACCATGTATTGCCTTCAGAATCTATCAGCACCTGCCGCACTTCCACCTCGCGCAACACGGTATCAACACTTATCAATTTATCGTCAGACCATGTTTCTTTTAATAAGTTATTGGCATGCCGAGTCCAAAATACGTTGTTGACGCTATCGTAAAGTACAACATAGTTGTTGATGGGAAACTTACTTTTTTCGAAATCACGTTTTTCAAAATCGACAGTAAAATATCCACTATCAGTTTTTACCCACGTCTTGTTTTGGAAGTTAAAAATACCGTATAGTCTATTGAATCGTTTTTTATAACTAATCACGTAATCGTGACCTTTGCCACGAACGAGAAATGAGCTGTCGTTGAGATACAACATAATCTCCTGCCGCGGCGTACGATGGCAGTAGCCAACCAAAACATTTTTTTTGTAAGGCTTAGACCAATAATAAACTGAATCGCGATAGATCTTG
This sequence comes from Bacteroidota bacterium, assembly GCA_049324355.1. GTDB lineage: Bacteria > Bacteroidota > Bacteroidia > Cytophagales > Cyclobacteriaceae > Chryseosolibacter. The sequence continues at coordinate 13,841 of JBMOKS010000362.1, read as the reverse complement.
CCAATGTTGCCGGGAGCGGAAATAAAGAAGAGGGTATCTTGTATCTCGAAAGCGCGCCTGACCCGCTTGGCGTTTGATGGCGACCCAGGCTGCTGAAACTTGGTGAAACGAATACCGTCGAATTTTGTAATACCTCGCGGATGAATGACCCACAGGTTTTGGTCCTTATCCAGCTTTAGGTAGCTGATAATATTGCTGAGTAATCCATCGAGGGTGGTGTAAACTTTAAACTCCCGTCCGTCGAACCGAGCTAGACCACCGCCTTCTGTACCAATCCACAGGTAGCCGTTTTTGTCTTCCAACACGATATTTACTTGTGACTGGGGCAGACCATCAATTGCCTTATAATTTCGAATGGAATAGGAACGGTATTGACTAAAGCCAGCTTGCGCCCACACGATGAGAAGCCAGATAATTACAACCTTGCGCATAACTTGATCATATGCAAAGTACGAGTTATGTCAAAGATACGTAATACCACGCATTACGGTATATGCTCCCATTAACACAATTTCGACTCACGATTTTTATAATAATAGTATTATAAATATCAAACACTCCCCCTAAAACCGATCAAAACATGCAACCTGTTTTATTTTTTTGAGTCTAATGGGTAATTCACCAATTCCCCTTCAAAATGATCAAAAATTACTTCCTCATCAGTTTCCGGAACCTCCGGAAGCACCTTGGCTATACGGTGATCAATATTTTCGGGCTCGGCATGGGTTTGGCCACCTGCCTGCTGCTAGTCATTTGGATCATGCACGAGCTTAGCTATGATAAGTTCCATGAAAAAGCCGATCGGATCTATCGGGTATCGCTGGAATATAGTTTTGGCGGCCAGACTTCAAAAACGCCGGTATCGCCCAATGCCCTGTTACCTGCGCTGCTAACGCTGCCCGAAACCGAAAGCGGCGTGCGCGTTTACAACCAGTCAGCGTGGACGCCCTATATAGTCAGGAACAATGAGAAAATGTTTCAGGAAAGCCGATTCTATACGGCCGACAGCACCTTTTTTAAAGTGTTTTCCTTCCAACTCACGGAGGGCAATCCTGAAAAAGCTTTGACCGAGCCCTATTCAGTAATTCTCACCGAGTCGATGGCCAAAAAGTATTTCGGCAACGAAGATCCAATGGGGAAACAGCTTCAGGTCAACAACAAACAATATTATACCGTAACCGGCTTGATGGGCGATGTACCCTCCAATTCACACATTAAGTTTGATTTTTTGGCATCGTTCAATTCTATCCGCGCGGGTCGTGAAGAGCCAACCTGGTGGAGCGCTAACTATCAGACCTTTGTGGTGATCCAACCTCATGCAAATCTCGATGCGTTAAAGAACAAGATCAATGAAATTGTAAAGAAAGCCGTTGCCAACGAGGTCACCGGCGAAAATGACTACGTGCGTTACGCTTTTATGCCCTTCACGGACATTTATTTAAAATCCGATTATGACGGCGAACCGGAGGTGGTGAGTGACATCAAATACATGTATATTTTCTCGGCCGTTGCGTTGCTGGTATTGGTCATTGCTTGTATCAACTATATCAATTTGGCCACGGCCCGCGCGTCTGATCGCGCGAAGGAGGTCGGTATTCGCAAAGTTGTGGGAGCACTGCGCAACCAGCTTTTCACACAATTTATTGGCGAGTCACTGATCATTACAATCTTTGCTTTTTGCTTTGCTATTTTTCTGGCGCACCTGGCATTGCCATTCTTTAACGACCTCACCGGGAAAAATTTCAGCTACACCATCTTACTACAACCCGGTTTTCTCAGTATATCGGTAGCGGCCTTGCTGATCATTGCTTTGCTGTCAGGTGCCTACCCCGCTTTTGCCATTACGGCATTCAAACCCGTGAGCATTCTCAAGGGTAATTTCAAGTCGTCGGCGAAAGGCATTTGGCTAAGAAAGTCTCTAGTCATTTTGCAATTCGGAATTTCGGTAATACTCATTACCGGAACGCTGGTCATTGTAAAACAACTCGATTTCATTCAGGGAAGGAAACTAGGGTACGACAAGGAAAATGTGATCATGCTGCCCATGGATAGCAAGACGAGTGAAGTATTTGAAACGCTGCAGACTGAGCTCCTGCGCAATGGCACCGCACGAAACATAGCGCGGGCATCTGAATCTCCGACCAATGTGCTAGGTGGTTACAGCATCAATGTCGACGACGCAAAAGATCCTGGCATCATCACCACGGGTTTGCTGGTAGATGAGTCATTTATTCCTGTCTTTAATATGGAATTGATCGACGGACGGAATTTTACAAAAGCTGATCGCGAGCGAGTAGCCAGAGATACCGTTTATACCTTCATCATCAACGAAACAACCCGCGCGGCTTTATTTGGCGACCAAAAAGACGTTGTTGGCAAAAAAGCGGATATGGGTTATCGCAAGGGTGAGATCATTGGGGTGGTAAAGGATTTCCATTTTGCCTCGCTTCACAGCAATATCGGCCCGTTAGTAATGTTTCCTGAAGAAGCGCAGTTCGACAAGATATTGATCAAATTACCCGAAGGAGATCTTAAACTAAACCTTGACAAGATCAAAAACACCTGGTCGACATTGGTTCCGCATCGCCCGTTTGAGTTCGAGTTTCTCGATCAGCAATACAGTAGAATGTACCACGCCGAAGGTCGCATGAGTGCGGTGTTTATAGTCTTTGCCACACTTGCCATTATGATCGCCTGCCTGGGCCTGCTGGGATTGGTGTCATTCTCGGCTGCGCAAAAAACGAAGGAGATCGGCATTCGCAAAGTACTCGGTGCTACCGCAAGCAATATCGTTCTATTGATCACCAAAGATTTCACCAAGCTTATTTTGGTCTCTATTGCGCTGGGCCTGCCACTTGCCTATTGGATGATGTCTCAATGGTTAAAAGACTTTGCTTATAAAACCGATATCGGACCAGAACCTATCCTCATCTCATCGTTGCTCTGTATGACCATTGCTTTTGGAACTGCAGGCTTCCAGGCCGTTAAAGCTGCACTGATCGATCCGGCCAGAACGCTGCGCAATGAATAACATTCCTGAAATATATTTGTGGTTAAGTGTATATTTCAGTCTATGAAAAAAATATTGTTGCTGATTTCATTATTCATTTCCAGTACTGTTGGAATTTGTCAGACCCATACTTTACAGGAATACTACAATCAGGCAAAAGAAGCTTATCAAGCCGGAGACCATACAAAGTTTTATGAGATGATCACCTCAGCGCATAAACTCCACCCCTATCACCAGACCATTCTATATCAGGCCGGCCTTGCCTCGGCGTTGACAGGCCGGTCCGACGAAGCGGTAGCCTATCTCAAAAAAGCGACTCAGATCAAAGCTGATTTTGACTTAGACCATGGAGACCTGAAATCTCTCGGGGACCGCGAGGACTTTAAGAGGCTAAAACAATTGCAAGCCGAATGGCAACAACCTGTGAGGAATTCCGATACCGCTTTTGTGATCAAGGACCGCACGCTGCACATCGAATCGATAGCGCCTGGGGAAAAAGGAACTTTTTATCTCGGCAGTATTCATAAGCGCAAGATCATCAGGGTGAATGAGAAAGGGGAGGCAAAAGATTTCACCGCGTCAGCGCAGGATGGACTTACTTCGGTGTTCGGAGTCAAGGTAGACTTGAAAAATAACATACTGTGGGCTTGTGCCTCGCCGATGGAGGAAATGGAACATTACGATACCAATGCCGTGTCGGGTGTTTATAAATATAATTTGAAGACCGGAAAATTGATCGCGAAATACGTCCCCACGGATATTAAAAAAAATTTTGTTTTCGGAGACCTGACGTTGAATAACAAAGGCGAAGTTTTTGTTTCTGACAGCAAGAACAATATCATTTTTAAGGTCAACGAAGTAAATTCGAAGCTGGAAGAATATTTTACATCGGAAGAGTTTTGGAACCTTCAGGGAATAACTTTTACACCGGATGGAAAATTTCTCTTCATCGCAGATTATATCAAAGGCATTTACCGCCTGGATACGAAAAGTAAAAACCTGATCAAGCTGGATGAAGATTTTGAGGTCTCTACGAAATCGGTAGACGGATTAACATTCTATCATAATGGTCTGATCGCCATACAAAATGCGATCGTTCCGATGCGCGTCACCCGGTACATGTTAAATAAATCGCAGGATAACTTGGAAAGTTATGTCCTCATTGACCGGGCTCATCCCGCTTTCAACGAACCCACCATCGGATGTATTTCCGGCGACTCATTCTATTATGTAGCCAACAGTCTTTGGTCAGGATACACCGAACAGCACCAGCTGAAGCCGCTTGATGAGTTGCAAGACGTTGTTATCCTTAAAACCGATCTGAAGAAGTTCCAACGTTAGAGCAGAGATTACTTTTGTTAGCAAAATCATTAGCCTGATCCGGTTTTTTCCGAAGGCCGCGTCGCTAAATGCCAAAACTGATCTATCAGCCGCGGTTCAATTTTGGTAATATTACTTATTGACTGCTGAGCCGGACACCTGTCATTCCGATTGATGATGAGGAGAGAGAAATGCTTGATTCTAATTTGGTATTGGATTTTTCGTGAGCTTTCCGGAAAGCCAAACGTCCTTCCTCGATGATCTCGTTGGCGCGATAGAATTCAAGCACGCCACAGGCATCTCTGGATATCTCCACTACAATATCCGGACGATGGATGGCGATCATCAGATCTGTAAGTCTGTCTTGCGTCAGATCATACGACTTTGTCATAAGATCGAATAATCCGAAGGTCTCTATTTTTTCTTCCGCCTGACTGTCGATTTTTAATATCTGAGTTCGAAACGCATCAAGCATCTTGAGATAGGCAGCTCTTTCTTTGTTGATCACAATCGGTTCATTCTTTTCAACAGGAATATTGGCATTGATATTAACCGCTACGACGATATCGCTTTCCTGCTTATTGATCAGATTCAACGGCAATGGATTCAGCACACCCCCATCGACGAGTTGCGACTTACCCTCAATTACGGGGGTTAGAATTGTTGGTATGGCAATGGATGCCCGCAACGCCTTGAACAAACTTCCGGACCGATAGTGAACTTCGCGTTTATTCATAATATCTGCAGCCACGGCGGTGAAGGGAATCTTGAAATTTTCAATCTGGTGGTCTCCAATAAATTTCTCAATAGCTTTGAATACCCTCTCTCCCTTCACAAATCCCTGCGACGAAAATGTAAAATCGAGCAGCTTAAAAACATCGAGTTTGGAAAGGCTGACGAGCCAGTGCTTGTATTCATTTAGATACCCGGCGCAATAAATCCCTCCTACAACAGCACCCATGGAACAACCTACAACCTCCTTGATAGTATAACCCGCCCGTTCGAGTTCTTCGATCACGCCGATATGCGCCATGCCTCGGGCTCCTCCACTCCCTAATACCAGTTGAACGTTTTTCATAACACGCTAAAGCCTATCTAAATATAGGCAATACGCGATTACCCCTTCTTAATCGCGACAACTATTTAATAAATTTTCGACAAGGACTATTCCGGAACCAACCCTTCTGACTTCCATGTCGCCGGACGTACGAGAAACGAGGAACGAGGAACGAAGAACGAGGGACGAGGGACGAGGTACACTGCACAGAGGACTTCTTATTGAACCGCATCGAGGCGAAGGCCGCTCAGCGCGGCTCTTAGTGCTTCGTGATTTCGTTCGCGGCTCTTTTTGAATTCACTCTCGTGAAGCACAAAGCCGATGGTTCCGCTTTCCAATAAGGTTTTAACTTTTGCCATCGTGAGCGATGCATCGCTGCTCAACGTATCGCTCATCTGAATTTTTTCCAATAATTCTTTGCGACAGGAATTAACAACGTAGTAAAACAGATCTTTCTCCGTTGACTGACGGCTCTCAAAATCCTTAATTCGTTTTTGCTCGGCACGGGTATATAAGCTGTCCTTCGAGATGTTGAGATATAATGCCTGTGCTTCCCATGACATACCCTGCACCGACACAGGTATGTTTTCCGTTTTCATCTCGGCCATGGCGTCGGCAAACTTCAAGGCAGAGAACAGGGTACTGTCCATATATGCTGTAATAAGAGAATCTATCGAGGGGATTTCGTTCTTTGTTAAAATCTTGTCAGTGCCTTCGAATTCAGATCTGTAAGCGTCCAGCGGATGGCCGAATAATTCCACCGTAACCTCACGACCCATCAGCAGCGAAAAGAATCTGGACAGTGAGTACTCCGCATTCTTTTCGGCTTGCGACAAAATTCCTGCGGTCATCGCTTGTTGTTTGAGGGAAAGCAGGCAATCCCGTTTCGCTTTCTTCACCCGCTCGAGCTGGCCAGGGTCGTCTGACTTCTTAAAGTTTCTGCCTACAAAAAGGTATTCGAAGCCGGTGATCTTTTTCTTTGGAATGAACCAGGGATTGATCGTGGCGCTGATGATCCTGGCTTTGTGGCGCATGAGTAAAATTTTATCACTTCCTTCAACAAAGCGAATATTATCATGATCGAAATTTTTGAAGTCGATACCGGCTTTTACCCAGCCGCGGCCCAGCATTACCAGTTTATTGCGAACAAGACCCTTCATCTCTTTTTTGGTCAGGCCGAAATATTTTTCGAGGTAATCTTCAGATACTGCCAGTGTCCCGAATGTCTGAAGTTTATTATCCCTGACCTGCTTAAAAACTTCGTGTAAAATTTCTTTTTCACGACGTGCGTTGATATTCTTGGTTTTTAATTTGGTCTCCATCAACCTGAGATAGTGTGGATAAATCGCATGCTGCTGAAGCTCGGGATATTCTTCTGCAAAGAACTTTACAACATGTTTTGCTTTTTTGATCTCATTTTTGCTTCCTCCGTGTTCGGCATTGATTTCCCCAAGCGCCTCTAGCACGTCAGCTTCGAATATCTCAATCTTTCTTTTAACGCTATCCTGCAGGTTTTGAATGGTAATGACAATACTGTCGGTAGAAGACTGGATCACTTCGCCATAATATTCCGCTGTGATAAGTTCGCCGATCTCGCGGATACTCTCTACCATGGTGGTCGTATCTTTTACTTTTAATTTTTTTGTGTTAAAAATATTGAACGGATCAAAATAGCTGAACACAATAACGCCGGCTATCACGAGGATGATCTGAATAACAAGTGTAATGTATTTGGTAAACATGAGAGTTATTGCAATTCATTGTCGCTTAATGGCACGTCGTCGATAAATACGCCGGGCTTAAAAGATATGTACACTTCGGTGTATCCCAGGCTTTTCAAAAGCCCCTCCAGTAAGACGCGAGTATTTCGTTCGGTGGCTTCTTTAATACCCATATCCGGCAACACTCGCCGGATCTCGACTTCAGACTGGCGATAAAGTTTTTCATGCTCTTCGATCGTGATGACATTTCCGAAGGCGTTATCGGTAATTGAGTAGTCAATTTTATATTTCTCAAAAGGATAAGCGAAATCGATCACTTTGACTGGCGGCAGTGATATGGTGATGCGCTCTCCTTCAATCAGCACATCGTCTTTGCCCAGTTTTTCAAGATCCACTCCAGCTTTTACTATAGCCTCGGTGCGTGCAGCGAAGTATGCTTCATTCAGCCGGATGATGTGCAAAAACCTTTTCTCCTGCGATGCAAAGATCATTTTGCTCAGGGTCACTTCTGTTGTGGCAAGCTTCGACGCTGACTTGATGGTACTGATGGCAATACCTCGTTTTTTATCCTGGCACCCCGCGAGGCACAGTAATATTATTAATAGATAAATTCGAGTGGTCATCATCCTTTTGAAGTAGGATCAAAAAAATCTGCTTTAGCCTCGACTGGCGCACCTTCTTGCAACGCACGGCGGGCAAGGGTGGCAGCCGAGGGTGTGCGAAGTTCCTGGGGTTCAGCATCCCTTTCAGAAGTCGGCTCCGGTGATGGGGTCTGTTGAGTTGTCGTTGATAATGTTCCCTCTGAAGTTGTTTTCTTTTCAGACTGCATGATCTCCAACGATTTGGCGCCAAAATAGAAGGCGATCATCATCAGAAACGCCTTCTTAAAAAAATCGAAGTTATCAATCAGCAATTCATTTTCTTTGACGCGGTCGCCGAAACTGAGGGCAGCGATTGTCATCGCCACGCCGCCCACAAGCAAAGTCAGTGCTACGGTTCCACGGACCGTTCCCGGTGGCAAACCCAATGTTTCTTCATAATGTGGATTTCTTTCAGGCTCTTTCTCGGCGAGATCCGGATTCTTCTGTTTGTCTTCCCTGTATTTGACCCAGTCTTCCTCCGACCACCCGTAATTAATATTATAAAAATAGAGCGCCCAAGCATAGTAGACCACCAGAACGATGATCCACGATACGATGATAGACACCGTTAAGCTTTTATAAAAATCTCCGCCTGTGAACACGTGTACAAGGGCCGTGATCGTCACCAGAAGAATAATAAAAATTGCGCCGGAGCCAATAATGATATCGCGGTGAATATTTAAATTTTCATGGTGCCGCGGATCATTTAAACGTCCATTCTCGTTACCAGATTTTTTAGCGTTGAACAATTTTGAAAGGAATGACATATTCGTACGTTTAATATTTTGTAATCAGGCTGCTCTCGCTTTTTTGACCCATTGCTCATCTTTAACAATGATCCGGACCTTTTTCTCGTTATTCAGCGCTTCGGAAAGGCGGAGATAAAGTCGTTGAAAGGCTTTTGTTGAGTTGGCCAGCAAGCTTTCTTTGTCCGTCACACTCACGCTGTCGGCTACCAGTATGCAGCCATCGGTGTCTTCATTGTCGTTGCCCACATGGATGTAGATGAAATTAAAACCAGGCACATTCTGCAGCATAAGGTGATAGGTAAACCATTGCGGATACAGCTTGCGATACTTGACGGTTTTTTCGGAAGGTTGCTCTCCTTCCTTTTCTTTTCTGAATTTGATCTCGTAAGTTCCTGCCGGAATACGCGTTTTCTTGGCGATCTTCTGTTCACGAAAAGTATCTTCAAGTGTGAAACAAAAATATTGATCGTCTATATAAAGGAGTCCGAGTGTGGTGAAGCCGTCGTCGGTGTAGCGCAGCAACGAGAGCGTGATACCGTCGAAATGATCAGCGGGAGGTGCCGGCGGTTGTGGGAGTGGCGCATGATTAGGGTTATTCGAGGACGTTGTTGGTCTTGCGGTTTCAACTGTTTTATTCTCGGTTGCCGGTGCAAGGCTGCCTTTCAGGCGTTCGAAAAACCCCTTGATCATCGAGCCTACGGCGCCGGCAAACCCTACCACATAAAGCCAAATGTCGTTGACGGCATCGGGGTTCGTTACCAGCAAAATGATCACGAACGTTACCAACGCAATGAATAAAAGGGCTATGAACCGATTCATGGCTTGCCGTTCTTTTTCGGACCGATATATGCCTTATTCACCCACCCGGTGATCTTGGTCTCCACTTTGTACCAACCGTTAGCTTCTTCGAGAACCTCTACATCATGTCCTTCCTTCAGGGGCATGGCTACCAACGGGAAATTGGCGCCGGCATCGGCACGGATATTCAGCTTATCGGTGATCACCATACCTTCTTTAAAAGAAACAGATTTTTCATCGTCGGTCTTCCGATTGTGCGACAGCAAGTGCTCGCGAAAACGATCCAACTGGAATGCGGGCCCAGGGTCAGTCTTTCTGCCTACCGATATTTCCTCATGTCCCAATATTTTCGTGATGCCGTACTTCTCGATCAACGCCCGGCAGATCTCTTCACAAACACTGATCTGTACTTCTGTATAAGTATGCCAATACCTGGGTTGATTTTCGTTCCGGTGAGTTGCAAACACCACCTGATCTTCGGAATACGTACCACCGAACCAGCTTTTGTAAACATTGCCGGTCTTAATGAGCGGCCCGGCGTTGTCAAGCTCGATGCCAATAGAATATTTATTCAGACCTTTTCTGTCCTGGTAATGACTTACGCCCGCATGCCAGGTGATGTGTTTGAAGCTGGCAAGTTGAAAAATAGTGCCGTCGCGACCAATAACGAGATGAGCGGATGCCTCTACCTTAGGATCGGCCAGATATTTCGCTGAAGTCTCGGCATCACGACCAGCCGTATAATGAATAACGATTGTGTCGGGCATCTTTGCGTTGTCGATATCCTCAAATTTGGCCGTGTTCTTGGTCGCCTGATGTTCTCTCCTGACGCCCTTCAGGAAATCATTTTCAAATTCAATATTCATAGACTGAGTAATTTATCTTCCCTTTTGTCGACCCGGAACAAGTAGCAACGCACATCACCAGCCTTCTCTCCGGGATTTGCTATGGCGCAAAATTGACACGATAAAATTGTGATAACACGATTCCAGGTGGGCTCTTGCGATCATGAAGCTGATCTGGTGGGGCAAGGAATCTTATTTAAATTAAAGAACTTTTGCTCTATTTTAAAAATTGAAAGCCGGAATTATGATCCATACCCATAAAGTTCATAGAACGGGATTATCTTGCAGGCATGTGGAGTAATTATCACACGCATAGCAAATATTGCGACGGCAAAGATGAAATGCTCGACATGGCCGAGCAGGCGCGTCTCCAAAATGTTTTTAGTCTTGGATTCTCATCCCACGGCCCCCTCCCTTTCGAAACGCCGTGGAGTATGAAGAAAAAAGATTTCGCAGACTATATCGGCGAAATCGAAAATCTGCAATCTCGGTTTAAAACGATGGAGATCTACAAGGGACTCGAGGGCGATTTTATCCCGGGTGTCGTTACTCCAAACGATTTTCGAAAAGACCTCGATTATACGGTCGGGTCTATACATTTTGTGGAAGCGCTGCCGGATGGTAAAAGATGGGAGATTGATGGGCCTCATCATCTATTCCTGGAAGGTTACCGGCACATCTTTAAAGGCAACATCCGCGATGTCGTAGCGCGGTATCTTGAACTCACCCGTGAAATGATCGCCACGTCGACGCCGGACATTCTTGGCCACTTTGATAAGATCAAGATCCAAAACACCGACACCACGCTGTTCCACGAATCGGAAAGCTGGTATCGCGATGAGATCATGAAGACCGTCAATACCATTAGCGACGCAGGAATCATTGTCGAAGTAAACACCCGAGGCATATATAAGAAGAAGTCCGGCACGACGTATCCCAGCCCCTGGATACTGGAAAAGCTATTGGAGAAGAACATCCCGATCACACTCAGCAGTGACGCTCATCACGCCGACGACCTGATCAAACAGTTTGAGGAAACGGCCGTCATTTTATTAAGAATAGGTTTTAAAAATCTTTCTATATTGAAAGAAGGAAGTTGGAAGCAACACCCTTTTAGTACCCATGGCATTGTCGTCTGAATCAGCAATTACCCGAAAACTGAGTACCGTTAATGGTTTTTGGTTCACACTCTACGCGTCGATCTCGGCATTTTGCTTATACCTGTGTGTTTTTGCTTTCCGAAAATCTTTCTCGGCCGCGACCTTCGAAGGCATTGCATATGCCGGAGTGAGTTATAAAGTATGGCTCGTCATCGCCCAGGTGTTAGGCTACGGCGCGGCAAAATTTGTTGGCATCAAGTTTATCTCCGAACTCAAGCCAAGTTCAAGAGCAGCGGGAATTTTACTGACAGTGGGTATCGCCGGATTATCCTGGTTCTTTTTTGCCATTGTACCACAGCCCTATAATATCATCTTTTTATTCACTAACGGTTTTCCTTTGGGCATGGTGTGGGGTATGGTATTCGGATACCTCGAAGGCCGAAGAATGACGGAAGTACTGGGCGCATCCTTGTCTGTAAGTTTTATTTTTTCTGCGGGCCTCAGTCGCACAGTGGGCAGTTCGATCATTCAAGACTGGGGTGTATCTGAGAGCTGGATGCCTTTTGCTGCCTGCGGCGTCTTTATAGTTCCGCTGCTTCTTTTCCTCTGGCTGCTCGACAAACTTCCTCCCCCGTCGGCTTTAGATGAACAGCTGCGAACCAAACGTCAGCCCATGAATTCTGCGGAGCGAAAAAAGTTTGTAACCACATTCCTGCCCGGCATTGTTCTTTTTGTGCTCGCCTATATGTTGCTCACCGCTTTTCGCGATTTCAGAGACAACTTTTCTGCCGAGGTTTGGAAGACTTTAGGTTATGGAAACTCTCCCGGTATCTTCACCAAAACTGAAACTCCCGTCACCATCGGTGTGCTCATCATCATGGGAAGCATCATGATCATCCGCAACAACAAAATGGCTTTAATGGTCAACCATCTGATCATTATGCTCGGCATGATCCTGATCGGCGCGAGTACCTTTATGTTTCAACAGCACTTGATTGGTGCGCCCTTGTGGATGACCCTCATCGGCATGGGCTTGTACATGGGCTATGTTCCCTTCAACAGTATTTTCTTCGATCGTATGATTGCAGCTTTCCGGTATGTGGGTACGGTAGGATTTATCATGTATGTCGCCGATGCATTCGGATACCTTGGCAGCATCGGCGTGATGTTCTTCAAGGAATTCGGATATAAAAATCTGAGCTGGCTTGAATTCTTCATCTCCTCAGGATATGTTATTTCTATCATCGGCACACTGCTGATCTTTGGATCGATGATGTACTTCCACTTCAAACACCAGCGAAAAACCGCAACCGAAGACAGTAAGATATCGATGCAACCGAGAGCGAGCCTTTAGCATATCGAGCGCTCTTTAATGTCTTTCCGCAACTCCTTGTTATCTTCGCCAGATATTCTCCCGATGACCGATCTGTGGCAACTTAAAATCATTGTGGCGAGGCTGAGTGACGAAAGGGCTTCACCTTTTCGTTTTGGCAACATTCGGTTTTCGACTCAAAAAGTTCTGATATAAGCAGGTTAGCACTTTGTGTGTCGCATTGTTATCGATTTGTAACGTCGATTCCCGCATGGTATGAATCCTAATGGTTCAGAAATTTGCACAGGTGGTCAGAAACATCAAAGAAAGAGTTGTTGATTGACCTGACTTACCAAAGGGAAAGGAGTACAAAAATGGAAAGTATAAAATCCTTGAGATAAAGTCTGAGCTCCTTTAGCGAGCGAGTGAGGTGGTATTCAATGGCTTTTTCGGATAGCTTCAACAAGTTTGCTACTTCAGAGATCGAACGACCCTCTATTCTATTGAGTTGAAAGACTTTTTTCGATTTCTCCGGAAGGCGTTCCATTCCTTTTTCTATTGCCGACATGAGTTCCTGATACGAAACAGCTTTCTCCGTCACTTCTTCACGCTGAGGAATGAACTTCTTATAATAGTCCCAATATTTTTGCTGAACAACTTGCGAGCGAATGTGATTAATAACCCTGTGCTTGGCAGAAACCAGCAGATAATGCGGTAGGTTGGTGATCAATTGCGTTTTCCGCTTGTCCCACAGGGTAACAAAAAGCTCTTGCACAATTTCTTCGGCTATCACTTTTGATCGGACTCTGGCATGCACCGCAGCGAAGAGCTTTTGCCAATGACGATGAAATAATTCACTGAACGCTTCTTCATCGGAATGACGAATAGCCTCTAACAGTTTTTCATCACTATGGATAGAGTAGACGCTCAAAGGTTTCTTCAGGTATGTACAAGTTTAGCGTGTCAGTTTTTAAAAAGCAAGATTCGTTTGCGAAACCGATTGTAAAAAACATTTAAAAAATTGTCGAAGCTGTTTAGGGAAATTTCTCCTTTGCGTGTCTGTGGCTTGTCTGGAAAAAATATTGCAATCGATTTAGGGAAAACAAGGGGATGCGTGTCTGATAATATATGCAAAAGCCCCCCACTCTATGCAACAGAAGTTTATTGAAATCTTAGATCGCTACCTCAAAGGTGAAGCTACACCGGAAGAGGAGAAGCTGGTGAATGACTGGTATTCAGCCATGAATATGCCCTTTGAAACCCCGCTTAGCGCTTCTGAAGAAATAGC
>JBMOKS010000361.1:0-15994 GCA_049324355.1 Bacteroidota bacterium | reverse complement strand
GCGATAAACAATTGGAGGCCAGCACAGCAGAAAAAAATGCGGCGGATTCCAATCAAACAACCATCTCCCTGGAGAACGTGAAGTCGAGCCTCAACCTGGCAAAAAGTGAAAAGGACGTCTTGCAGGGCGGGCTCCAGGCAGTTTGCAAACAACTGGAAGCCGGCCAGGGCGCAATCTATGTAACCACCGAACAAGGTGGTCAGCGAAAAGTTGAGTTCAGAAGCGGTTATGCTTTATCCATCGCAGAGAGTACCGTGATCAGCTTCGAGTTCGGCGAAGGACTTGTCGGACAGTCGGCAGCCGGAGCCAAGACATTGTATATCGACGATGTGCCGGAGGGATATATCAAAATTATTTCGGGCCTGGGTAGCGCCTCCCCGCGATACTTATTGATTACCCCCATTAAACATCAACAGCAGGTGCTTGGCGTGATGGAAATTGCCTCTTTCACGCCCCTGCTTGAAGATCAACGCAAATTTGTTGAAGAGGCCGCGGACCTCATAGCTCAGAAGATTTCACAGAAATAACTACGCATTCGCTAGCCCACAACGCTTATGATCAAAAGTATTAAAATAAGTACAAAGATCTCTCTCCTCATTCTGTTACTTTCTCTCGTGGCTGTAGCGGCTATAGGTTTTTTCACCTACGATTCGCTCGTTAAAATTCAACACGAAAAGTACCTTACCAACCTTAGCGTTATTGCCGATAATCGCGCAGGGTATTTCAGTTCGTATCTAGAGAAACCCGCCTCAGCCATGCGCATGCTGCAATCTTCCGACTTTCTGATCAATGGAGGAGGAACATCGACCATGGCGGTAGACTCAGCTGCAGACACGGTGCTCACAACATCGTCAGGTAATGCATCGATGGCTGAATACCTGAGCAGCCAAAAGGAGATTTTCGGCTTTGCCGACATGTACCTGCTGTCCACATCCGGTTCTATTGTTGCCGCCAGCAACGGACAAACTGGTAACTTCCTCGACCGGGATGCTAGCATGTTTGAACAGGGGCAGAAAGGAATTTATTTCAGCCACGTTGAGTCAGACTCGCTGGGCGCATTCACTTTTGTAACGGCACCGATAGCCACCGCTGCCGGAAGTACACAATTGCTGACCGCCAAAATTTATATCAATGACCTTTTGAAAGTTGCCAGAGACTATCATGGCCTGGGCCAAACCGGAGAGGTTCTGGTCGCTCAGCGCAATCCCTACAACCGTAAGATTACATTCTTCACCCCACCTCGAGACAACTCCATTCTTGAACCTTTCGACCAAAGCGATAAGAAGGTAGCCAATATCAAAAATATCCTCGACGATAAACCCACGTTGCCCGAGGGCACCGATTACCGCAATCATAAAGTTCTTGAAATAGCCCGCAAGATCACCCCCTCCAACTGGGTGCTGGTGGTCAAAATCGATGTGGCCGAAGCCACCGGCGAAACAGGAATGCTGATCAAACCGCTGGTTTATGCCGGAATTTCCATCGTACTGCTCGCAACCCTTTTATCGATGGTCTTCTCGCGGTCGTTCACCCGACCTCTTTATGCCATGCGCAACAAACTGAGCCTCGTTGCACAAGGTGTGCTGCCTGAAAATACCGAAGAGCATGGCGGCGATGAATTCGGCCAGATGGCCACCAAGGTAGATGAGCTGGTCCTTACTTTGAAAGGCAACGCCGAATTCGCCCAAAAGATAGGCGAAGGAAAATACGACACGCAATTTAAGCCAGCCAGCGACAACGACATCCTCGGCATGTCGCTGATCAACATGCGCAACAACCTGATCGAAAACGAAAGGCGCGACAAAGAACGCAACTGGATCGTGCGCGGCGTGGCGGAAATCAGTGAGATCCTCAGGATGCACGATGCCATCGACGACCTGGGCGAAGATGTGATCAAGTTTATCCTTGGCAAGATCGACGCCATACAGGGTGCTTTTTACGTGGTGAATGACGAAGACGGACGCCAGGTCATTGAAATGCGCGCCAGCTATGCTTACAATCGTAAAAAATATCTAAAGGCTAAATTCAAATTTGCCGAAGGCCTGGTGGGGCAGGCCGCCGCCGAAAAAGATACGGTGATGCGTACGGAGGTCCCCGACGATTATGTAACTATTACCTCCGGTATCCTCGGCGATCAGCGGCCGAAATGCATTTTGATCGTACCGCTGATCACCAACGAAGAAGTGTACGGCGTGCTAGAATTTGCCGGCTTCAAGAGATTTGATCCTTCACAGGTAAAATTTGTGCAGGAACTGAGTTTAATTTTGGCCCGCACGATCTTTAATATCAAAGTCAACGAACGTACGAGACGCCTGCTGGCCGAATCGCAAGCGATGAGTAACGAGTTGAAAGAAAAGCAGGAGGTACTTCGTCAGAATGCCGAAGAGATGCAGGCCACCCAGGAAGAACTTCAGCGGTCGAACCAAAAATTGGAAGAGCAGATCGAGGAGGTAAATCGCACCCAGAAAAGAATGCAGCTCCTGCTCGAAAACGCTTCCGAAGTTATCACCATCTACGAGGAAGACGAAAGTATACGCTACATTTCGCCTTCGGTAGAAACCATCTTGGGTTATGGCCAGAAAGAAATGATCGGCAAGAGTGATATCGACAAGGTACATGTGGAATACCGCACGATATTCAAAGATCTGTTTCGCAAGATGATCGCAGAGCCCGACGAAAAGATCACCGTTCAATACGAATACAGAGCTAAGGATGGCAGTTACATCTGGATCGAATCAGCCGGTACCAACTGTATGTCAAACCCCGCTATTCACGGTTATATCCTCAACTCACGCGACATCACCGAACGGCGAAGAGCAGAGCAAGAACAGCGTATGCGAAGTAAGATGCAGGCGCTCTCCGAAAACTCACCGGATCTCATCACACGTTTGGAAGACGGCGCGATATCTTACATCAACCCGGTGATCGAAGCTTATACCGGCAAGGGACCCGAAGCATTCCTCAACAAAAAAGCGAGAGAAACGGACCTCGATAACGTCGTGCTGGAAGGCTGGCTCCGTATCGTTGAAGAAGTGAATTCAACCAACGGAAAAGTAGCCACTGAAATGGACTTCCCTTCCGAAATGGGTAAGCGTGTGATGCAGGTGAACGCGATCCCCGAATACGATGAATCGGAAAAACTCGAATCTGTGCTCGTGGTATCGCACGACATCACGGAGCGGAAGATGATCGAACTTGAGATCCAGAATAAGAACAAGAAGATCACCGAAAGTATCAACTACGCGAAACGTATTCAGACGGCTATTCTGCCAAATACGAGGGTGATCAGTCGCGCTTTGCCTGATTCGTTCATTCTATATAAACCACGTGACGTAGTTTCAGGAGACTTCCCATGGTTTGTACAGATCAAAGACGATATTTTTATCGCTGCGGTAGATTGTACGGGTCACGGCGTTCCCGGCGCCTTGTTGTCATTGATCGGTTACTTCCTGTTGAACGACATTGTTCGAAGCCGGAAGATCACGGAGCCTGGAAAGATTCTCGACCTGTTAGACGAAGGCGTAACAACCACTTTACGACAGGACGAAGATTCCACTACCAAGGATGGTATGGATATAGCCTTGTGTAAGATCAACCTGATTGCCGGAGAAGTGGAATATGCCGGAGCGCATCGTCCGCTGTACATTATGAAGAACGGCGCAATGGAAGAAGTTAAGGGAAATAAATTTCCGATCGGTGGCGGTATATTTAAGAACCAGACTAACTTTACTAATACGAAAGTGAAGCTGAGTAAAGGCGATTCCATTTACTTTAGCTCCGATGGTTTCCCCGATCAGTTCGGAGGTCCGGAAGGGCGAAAATTCGGACCTAAAAAGGTTCGCGAAATCGTGGAGCGAGTTCACACGTCATCGATGCCAGAGGCAGTGCAGGTGTTTGACCATGAATGGGAGAGCTGGCGGGGTGATCATAAGCAAACCGACGATGTTTTGTTGATTGGAATTAAATTTTAATTGTGTCTTAATCCGAAGGCCGCGAGTCTAGGGTTTAGATAAAAACTTAATAACTTAGCAAGTACAACGTAATCCCTTTTAGCGCATGAACTTTATCTATGACCTGCACCGCACCATGATGTCGCAGAAACTGATTCTGGTGTATCAGGGTGACTTCACCCAGGAAACCACCAAGTCCATTCTCGCCATGGCCGAGCGAAACATTGATTCTTCGGGAGAAGAGTCGAGTATCAAGCGTAAGGTTTTTAATGTGATGGTTGAATCGCTTCAGAATATTGTCAAACACAGCGATGAGTTGGTCGATGGGCAAACCCGTAGCCACGCCGCGATCTTCCTGATCGGCCGAGAAGCCGATCGTTACACCATCATGTCAGGGAACCCTATACGTAAGGCTAACATTGACAATCTACGTCAGAAGCTAAATCGCATCAATGAGCTGGATAAAGACGGGCTGAAAGACCTTTATAAAGAGATTATCAAAAATACTACCATCTCTGAAAAGGGAGGCGCAGGTCTCGGCTTTGTTGATATGGCACGAAAATCAGGTGAGAAGCTTGACTTCGAATTCCCCGAGATGTCGAATGAATATTGCTTTTTCTGCCTGAAAGTGAACGTGCCGCGTGAAGTCGCTGAATAATTATTGTCGAACAAATAAATGAGCATAACACCATGGAAATCTTAAACCTCGAAGGAACTGAAGATACTCCGAAGATAATCCTCGATCAAAAGAATGGAATCTTTGAAATTTCCGGCCGCTCGCTGCCTGAAGATTCAGCCGAATTTTATAGACCGGTTCTGGAATGGATAGAGAAATACGGTAACACGCCCAACCCATCAACCGATTTCGTGTTCAAACTTGAATATTTTAATACAGCGTCCTCCAAGTTGATCCTCGATGTCCTCTCGTCTCTGGAGGATATAAAAGGCATGAAAATCCTTTGGTACTTCCACGAGGATGATGAAGACATGGAGGAAGCCGGGCAGGAATTCTCGGAATTGGTGGAGATACCCTTTGAATTCAAGACTTACTAGTCAATTCATTAATAATTAATCGGTTATAAGCCGGGTTCTTGGCCCATTTAGCATGGTAAGATTGGCTTATAACCGATATTTTTTTCATACCTTTAGAGATTCTTGAGCCTGTCTAAACCATGAGTGAAGAAATACTCAAAGCTTTAACCCAACTTTTTGCCATCATCACCAAACAGGATGGCGGGGTAACTGAAAAGGAACGTCAATACGTCATCAACTTTTTCCAAACTGAACTGGACCAGGATTCCATCAATGAATACTTAGCCCTCTATGACGAATTTTCAGACTACGGAAAAGACGAAGAAGGAAAAAGCAAACTCACTTCGGTAAAAGACTCCGTCAAGACCCTCGGTATTTGTAAAAAGATCAACAAAACCCTCACGCAGAAGCAAAAAGTTGTTGTACTGATCAAACTACTCGAACTCGTAGGCTCCGACAAGAACTTCAGTCCTCAGCGCCGCGAGATCATCAATACCGTATCAACGGTTTTTAATATCGTAAAAGACGAATATGTTCTCATCGAAGATTTCGTCATCACCGAAAACGCAAAGACACTCAACTTCGCCGACATTCTGCTGGTGAATGCAGAACATGAAACCGATGAAGGCAAGCACTATAAGCATGTACATGGCCACATTCACGGCAATCTTATTTTCATGCGCGTCAGCAGCGTGGAAATGTACTTTACCAAATACCTGGGAGAAGAGCTGAATGTGCTCAACGGGTTCACTATGCAACCCAACAGGGTGTACCTTTTCTCTCACGGCAGCACCATCAAAACCCAGGCCGGCGATGCGCTGTATTACAGCGACCTGGTGGCCAACTTCAACGAAGAGCTGAAGACCACCAAGCTATCATTTAATGCCCGCATCGATGAATTAAAATTCCCCAATGGCGCCATCGGTCTTCGACATGTGTTTATCTCCGAGGGTCCCGGAAAACTTATCGGCATCATGGGCGCCAGCGGCGCGGGTAAAACAACGCTGCTCAACGTGCTGGCAGGATTGGTAAAGCCCACACAGGGACAAATACTCATTAACGGATTCGATCTCCATACACAAAAAGATCGCATTCATGGCGTGATCGGATACGTATCACAGGATGACCTCCTCATCGAAGAACTTACAGTCTACCAAAACCTATACTACAACGCGAAGCTCTGCTTCTCGAATTTTACAGAGGAACAGCTGCATCAACGGGTCATGGAAGTGCTCGAAAACCTGGGCCTCGACCAGCGCAAAGACCTGCGCGTAGGCAACGCCCTCGATAAGACCATTTCCGGCGGCCAACGCAAGCGTCTCAATATTGCGCTGGAACTGATCCGCGAACCAGCCATCCTTTTCCTCGACGAACCTACCTCCGGGCTATCATCGCGTGACTCCGAAAATGTTATTGACTTGCTGAAGGAATTGTCGTTAAAAGGCAAGCTCATCTACGTGGTGATTCACCAACCTTCGTCCGACATCTACAAGATGTTCGACAAGATGATCATCATGGATACGGGGGGATACCCCGCATATTATGGCCCTCCGGTAGAAGCCGTAACGTATTTCAAAAAATCAACCCACCAGGTAGACAGCAATCGCGGTCAGTGTGAAACCTGCGGTAATGTGAACCCTGAACAGATCTTCAACATCATCGAAGCCAAGGTAGTAGACGAATACGGCCAGCCTACGAGTAAACGGAAGATCACACCCCCGCAGTGGTTTGACCTGTACAAAGAACGATTCAAGATCAACCGGGTTGAAGATATCAAAGAGGAACCTCCGCATTCGCTCAGCCTGCCCAACAAAATCAAACAGACACTCATTTTCACTACACGGGATACGCTATCAAAACTTAGCAACAAACAGTACCTCCTCATCAACCTGCTGGAGGGTCCGCTCCTGGCATTGATCCTGGCATTCATCATCAAATACAAAAGCGCTCCCGGCGGAAAAGAATACATGTTTCGCTTCAACGAGAACTTCCCTGCCTTCATGCTGATGAGCATTATTGTGGCACTCTTTATGGGCCTCACAGTAAGCGCGGAAGAAATTATTCGTGACCGAAAAATCCTTAAGCGCGAACAATTTCTAAATCTGAGTTGGGGTAGCTATCTGCAATCCAAGGTGATCATTCTTTTCTCACTCTCCGCCATTCAAACGTTCACTTTTGTGCTGTTGGGTAATATCATCCTGGAGATCGAATGGTCGATGCTACTCCCCTTCTGGTTTGTGTTGTTTGCCGTATCGTGTTTAGCCAATGTGCTGGGCTTGAATATTTCTTCGGCTTTCAATTCGGCGGTTACCGTGTACGTGATGATTCCGCTGCTGCTCATTCCGCAGATGATCCTAAGCGGGTTGTTGTTCAGCTTCGATAAGCTCAACAATGTGATCAGCACCAAAGGTAAAGTCCCGATCGTCGCCGACCTCATGGCCTCGCGCTGGGCATACGAAGCGATGGCGGTTTATAATTTCAAGAACAACTCCTATGGCGAACCGTATTACGATCTGGAAAAGATCGAAGCCCAATCCGATTTCAGAGCTTCATTCCTGATCGATGAATTGGACAAAAAAAGAAAATTCATCGGCGACAATCTGGGAGCCAAGAGCGACACTACACGGCGCATCATGCTCAAGAACCTGCACATCATACAGAATAATATTCAAAACGATTTCTTCAAAAAGGGACTCGAAGGCATTGATCTGAACAAGACCTGGACCCTGGAACAATTCACCCCTGCCTTTGACAAAAAGCTGGAGGAATATTTTGCTGCCTACAAAAAATTCTATCAGGGTGTTTACAACCGCGCCGTTGCTGAGCGGGAAAAGATCATCTATAAGAAAGAAAATGATAAGGATTCGGATTATAACCTGAACGACTACAAGAATCGGTACTATAACGAAAGTCTGGCCGACCTGGTAACCAATGTTTCGGAAAAAGAACGGATCATTGAATACAAAGGCCAACTGGTGCAGCAGGTGAACCCGATTTTTTTGGATCCGAAACCCAGCAGCGCGCTGGACTATCGGGCACACTTTTTTGCCCCTAAAAAGAACTTGCTGGGCGCCATGGTTAGTACGTATTGGTTCGATATACTGGTGATCTGGATCATGACCCTGTTTCTTTATGTTACGCTCTATTTCGAATGGCTCAGAAAACTTGTAAATTCCTTTGAAAAGGTGCCTGGAAAGGTGAATCTGCCCAAGGTGGGTCTGCCAAAAAAGAAATAAGGCATACAGGTAACTTTTTGGTCAGGAATGCTGAATTTTTAACTTTGTGAACGTATAATTTTATAACTATGAGAATTATCATTACCGGGCTGATTCTGGCACTCTTGGCAGCTTGTGGTTCTGAAAAAAAAACGGACGAACAAGCCTTCCTGGAAGGTCTTGACTCCACCAAAACAGAAGGCCCCACTATTTCAGAAGAGGTGATTGGAAGTGTTCTTGAATCAATCCCCAGTCCATTAGAAATTTCCGTCCTCCTGAAAGAGTCCGGCAAGCGATACAACGCTTCGTATCTAAACTCTCCCGACAATCTTTCGAAGTACAACAGCAACTTCAAGAAAGCACTTAACCTGGGCGTGTATGGAACAGACCTCGGATATACCAATATCTACGAGCAAAACCAAGACGGCGTGAAGTACATGGCTGCGATCAAAGAATTGGCTAATGGCCTTAACATCGGTCAGTTCTTCGACATCGAAACCATCGGACGCCTGGCAACCAACAGCAAGAACCTCGATTCTCTTCTGCTGATCACAACACAAAACTTCAACAGCATCAATCATTATCTGCAAACACAAAGTCGCGCAAACCTCAGTGTTCTTTTATTGACGGGTGGATGGTTGGAAGCGCTTAACGTGATTTGCGAAGTAGCAAAAGCAAATCCAGAGAACAAACAGCTTCAGGAAACGATCGGCGAACAAAAAATCATACTCGAAAATATTATGCTTCTGCTTTCTTTCTATAAGGAAAGCGATCAAAACATGGCATCATTATTGACCGACATGGAGGAATTAAAAAAAGTCTTTGACAAGGTAAGTATCACATACACCTATAAGGAATCAACATTCGAAGTAGTCGACGGCGTAATGGTGATCAAAGACAACAGTTCCAGTACCATCACGATCACACCACAGGATATTGATAATATCCGCACCGTCACACAATCAATCAGAACCAAGGTTATAAGCTAGATAATAACTGAGCCCTATGAAAAAATTAATTCTTATTGTTCTTTCCGTTTTTGTTCTCAGCACCCTTGAGGTAATCGGACAGTGCAACTCTGACGCTCTCAGCACACAGTGTATACCCAAGCTGGCAACAGGCTTCAATTTTTTGAAAAGTTATAAAATTGAAAAAGGTGGAAAGGAATTCGTAGAATACTCTTACGTGTTCACCAAAGGCACCCAGTACATGATCAACATTTGTGCGGATGGAACAGCCACAGACGGCATCGTGGTGAGCCTCTACGACTCTAATCGTAACAAAGTTGCCAGCAGCAAGATCAATGGCCAGTTCATTTCTGCTATTGCCTATCCTTGCAACACCACCGGTATCTACTACATTCAGTATACTTTCGACGGCTCTGCCAAAAATTGCGGCGGAAGCGCACTCGGATTCAAGAGATAATCCAAAACACAATACAAATATAAAGGCCCCGGGTGGGCCTTTTTTTTTAGCTTAACTGAAACTATCCGAATCACTCAGGCATTATCTCTATTAGACACCAGGTATTGGTCAGCGGTAGTGAGTCGTAAACTTTGTACTTTTAAACTCTGACTTTAAAGCGTCAGAACTTGGCGAAACAGCGATGAAATCATGAAACAACGCGATCTTACTTTCACCTTCAAAGCTCGGTTTTATCAGCTCGGGGAGATCAATGCTTTTACGCGGCAGATCTGGTTTGTGATGCATGGATACGGCCAGCTTGCACAGTACTTTATCAAAAAATTTGCCCGTCTCGAAGAGCAGAGCATTTGCGTCATTGCGCCAGAAGGACTCTCGCGGTTCTATCTTGATAATCTTCAGGGTTCAGGCAGACCCAGCGACCGTGTAGGTGCCACGTGGATGACGCGCGAGAACAGGCTGACGGATATTGAAAATTACATCTCTTATCTGAATGCTATCTACGACGCCCTTATTCAAAACAATAATACCCCAGTCACAATTCTTGGTTTCTCGCAGGGGTCTGCTACGGCCTCACGTTGGGCTTTGCAACAAAAAATAAAATTCAACAGGCTCATTCTCTGGGCCGGCATCCTTCCTCCCGACATGGACTTCG
Source organism: Bacteroidota bacterium (assembly GCA_049324355.1). Classification (GTDB taxonomy): domain Bacteria; phylum Bacteroidota; class Bacteroidia; order Cytophagales; family Cyclobacteriaceae; genus Chryseosolibacter. Next base: position 5,720 of record JBMOKS010000361.1, on the reverse strand, counting down.
AAACTGGAAAAGAGATACTCAAAGACAAAGAAGTTCACTTCGTGTACGGAACCAAAGACCCTTTCCTGAATGACTCCCGATTTTTCGAAATGAAAATGCTATCAGAAAAATTACATGCCCATGTGAAGCAACACACCTTTGAGGGGGGACATGATATTCACGAGGAGACGCTGATGAAATTTATTTAATTGGAGCTTCGAAATAGTGAACATTTTGAAGATCAAACACCGAAAAAGGAATTTCGAAGTTCCTGTTTTTCAAGCCTGTAACCTTAAAGCTTCGATATCTTGCCTGTCGGCAGACGGGTTCGACCTTCGTTATTCGAAACCCCGTTACGTCGCGCTCAATATGAACTCATCAATTCACAAAATCTTCTACCGGAGTAAGTAGCTATTACGACTGCCTCTTCACCATCGTGCTACTTCCCTGCGCTGTTGGGAAAACCGTAATGTCGGCAAGCACTACGTGTGGTGGCGCCGATAGGGTATACAGAATAATATCGGCGATGTCTTCGGCTTTCAAGGGATCAAGTCCTTTATACACGGAGTCTGCCCTGGCGTTGTCTCCTTTAAATCTGACGACAGAGAATTCTGTCTCCACGAGTCCTGGATTGATCGATGTGACCTTGATACCGAACGGATTCAGGTCCATGCGCATGCCTCGCGTGAGTGCATCAACGGCAAACTTACTGGCGCAATAAACGTTTCCGTTGGGGTAAACTTCTTTTCCGGCAATGGATCCGATATTGATCACATGACCGGCCTTTCGCTCGGTCATACCCGGAACCACTACACGCGAAACGTACAACAAACCTTTCACATTAATATCCATCATAGCATCCCAGTCGTCAACATTGCCGGTGTGTATGGGGTCGAGCCCGTGAGCATTACCTGCATTGTTGAGCAGCACATCAATGGTTCTCCAATTTCCCGAAAGCGATGCCAGCGATTTTTCAACTGCTTCGCGATCGCGCACATCGAACGACAACGTGGTGACCTCTGTTAAAGCAGATAATTCCTTTCTTAGTTTTTCAAGCCTTTCTTGCCGTCGGCCGCAGAGAATAAGGTTATAGGAATTTTGAGCTAATAACCGGGCAGTGGCCTCACCGATTCCGGAAGTAGCGCCCGTGATGAGTACATTTCGTTTGTCCATGCTTATTGGAATAATAAATACACCGTGATGGTGTTGGTATTGACCCGGTTTAACGGCTGGCCGTATTTGTTGTTGCGGTTGTCCAGGATATCAACAAGGCCGCGGGAGAAACGGATCTCGGGTGAAAATTTGAACAGGGGATAGTATAAATCAAATCCGAAGCCCACATCGAGATTGAGATTGGCTCCTTTCACTTCGAGCGACGACGTCAAATTGGCTTCGCGCTTCTTGCCCGATGCCTCGATGCCCGGTTTCACGCCGCCAATCATATACATTCTGATGTTGCCCCGGCGGGCAGATTTGTATTTGAGCAGTAGAGGAAACTCTACCATGGTGGTTTCGATCTTCTGTTCTTCAGTAGGCGTATCGTCTGTAAACAGGTACCGGAGCTTGTGTTCATAAAACGCTACTTTGGGTGTGAGCCTGAGGTCGAGAAATTCGGTGAGACGATAGTTGACGATAAAACCAAGGGAAAAGCCAGGAGACCACTGTGGTTGGATGGTATAGATCGTGTCGAAATTCGGCGTAACAAAACGATCGGAATACTTGATCTGGTAGGTCGTGGTGTGCAGGCCGATGAGAAACCCGTAGGTGATGCGCCGGTCATCGTAATTTGGATTGTTCTTCCGTACCCATCGCACTTTTTGTCCGTAACCCGCCTGGAGCACGCAAAGCAGGAGGGTGGAAAAAACTATTTTCTTCCCGTATAGATAGAGCTTATTCCGAATGTCAGTGCCTTGCATGTCGTGTTTTTATATCCAACTTTTCGGAGGATGTTTTCAAAATTTTCGCCATCAGGAAAAGCTTCTACAGATGCCGGTAAATAGGTATAGGCTGAGCCATCTTTCGAAATCAGCCTGCCTATTTTAGGCAAAATGGCTTTAAAATAAAAATTATAAAGCTGCTTGAGGGGGAACCTTCGGGGTCTCGAAAATTCAAGCACCACCAGCATTCCTCCGGGCTTTAAAACCCTGAATATTTCCTCCAGCCCCCTTTCGAGGTTCTCAAAATTCCTCACTCCGAAAGCAACGGTTACGGCATCGAATTTATTTTCTTCAAACTGCAGATTTTCGGAATCTCCGCTGCGAAGCTCTACTTTATCCTTCAAACCCCTTTGCTGGATCTTCTGCCGTCCAACCTCCAGCATTCCTTCGGAAATATCTATGCCAACGATCTTATCGGGATTCAGGGCCAGGGCCTGCAAGGCGAAGTCACCTGTGCCGGTGGCCACATCAAGGATGGTTCTGGGCCGCAGGGGCTGCAAATAGCGGATAGCCTTTCTGCGCCACCCCCTATCAATACCCAGGCTTAAAAAGTGATTAAGGAAGTCATAACGCCGGCTAATGTTGTTAAACATCTTGGCCACCTGCTCCTTTTTGCTTGCCTGCTCCTCTTTATAGGGTACTACGTTCATCCGGGTTGTTTGAAATCCGGGCGAAGTTAAGGAAAAACCGATACTGGATAACTAAGATCTGAATGCTCGATGCCCGCGATACTGGGAGCCTGGTACTAAATGCCGGATGGTGGTAAAAAGGGGCAGTATCTACCATTATCTACCATCCAGAATCTAGCATCCCGTATCTGGCCTACTCTGTCAACTTATCAGATAGGGAGCCGTTTTGCGTCGATTCGGCGGCGAACTACCCGGAGCTATTTAAATACTTGAAGTAGGACTAGTTTTGAAGCACCTTAAATTCCACACGCCTGTTGAGTTCCCTTCCCTCAGATTCGTCGTCGTTGCTGGCCAGGGGTTTAGTCTTACCATAACCAACGGCATTGATCCTGCGGGCATCTATACCTTTTTTCGTGAGGTAGTCTTTAACGGCCTCGGCACGTTTGCGCGACAGGAACAGGTTGTAGGCTTTCGTCCCCACGGCGTCGGTATGACCGCCTATCTCTACGGTCAGTCTCTCGTTTTGCCGCAGCATAGCCTCAAGCTTATTAAGTTCTCCGTAAGACTCGGTTTTGAAAGTGGCTTTATCGAAATCAAAATACAGGTTGTGTAAAATTGAGGAAACGCCCTTCGCCAGTTTCCGGAGTTCAATGGTGCGATTGATCGTTTTGTCTTCGGTGGTAGCACCCTGGATCTTCACGTTCTGATTCTGGAATACGTAGTCTTCGAGTTCTACCGATAACCGGTAATCTTTGGCCGTCTTGCTCGTGACCTCGAACTCGAACACACCCGATCCGGTTGATGTAGATTTTACAATCACGTTGTCTTTTGCGCCCTGGAGTCTGACCTTCGCATTCAAGGGCGACTTATCAATAGCATCCACAACGGTGACGATGTATTTTATCGGTTTTAGCTCTTTCTTCGGTTCAACAACAGGATCTTTTTTTACCACCGGATCTTTCACCACAGGATCTACCGGCTCCTTTACCACCACAGTAGCAGTGTCTTTGGGCGTTTCTATTATAGGCTCCGGATCTTTTGAAGCCACAACGGGTGTAGTATTTTTTAAACCGTCGGGGATGGTGATCATATAGATGTCTGTATAACCCATACCGTCATCTCTTACTGACGAGTAATAGGCACGTTTTCCATCAGGAGCCGAGATGAAATAAATATCATCGTCAGGTGTGTTGATCGGATACCCTAAATTCTCAGGGTCGGTCCACTCATTCTTTTGCGGATCGTAAATGGCCTTGAAGATATCATGTCCTCCCATGCCTTTGTGTCCTTTGCTGCTAAAGTAAAGGGTCACGCCGTCATAATCTAAGAAAGGCCCGTCTTCGTCGAATTCGGTATTGATCTTAGGGCCCAGATTTTTGGTATTAGACCACTCTCCTTTGCTGTCTTTGGTGGCCTTGTAAAGATCTGTATTACCATAGCCACCGGGGCGATTGCTGGTGAAATACAAGGTCTTCTCATCTTTAGAAATGGTAATCGACTTTTCTTCGAAGCTGGAGTTAATGATACCGGGAAGCGGTACCGGTTCTCCCCAAGTTCCGTCTGCCTGGCGCTCGCAGTAGTAAATATCACCGCCATTATCGTCCTTGTAAATGAACAGTGTGCTGCCGTCTGCAGATAGTGCAAGGTTGGAGTCGTGGTAAGGTGTGTTCACCTTTGGACCAACGTTGGCAGCGTATCCCCATGCGGCGCCCGATTTTTTGGCCATGAAAATATCTTAGAAAGGTTTATTGTCCACATCCACGTTCTGGTTCAAGTTGTCGTCGCGGCGGCGGGTGGTAAAGACGATCTCATTTTCATCTTCATTCAACACCGGCGCATAGTCTTCGTATTCGGAGTTGATCTCCCGGCCGATGTTCACGATAGAAAAATTGCCGGGGTTTGAAACATATTCTTTACCATTCTGGCATTCGAAAATGGCGCGGTCTACAAGCGGGAGGTCGACGCGGTCTTTGCCCTGGTAATTCGGTTTCTTGGAAAGTTTGTCTTTATATAAATTATAATATTCAATGGCTTTGTCGAATTCGAGGCCAAACTGATAGCTCTTACCGATCCAGAAAAGGAGCGCGAAATTATAATCAGGGTCTTGCCTCAACACCCGCATGAAATATTTCACGGCCAGGTCTTTGCCGATGGTGAGCAGATGCAAGTGACCTGCTTCAAAATTCGCTTTAACAAAAGTTGTGTCCAGGTCGGCGGCCTGAACCATTAGCCCGCGGGCATCATCGACCGCTTTGGTTTCGGAGATCATACCTTCGGCAACTTCCATGTAATCCCGTGCGGTTTGTTTTGGGTCTTGTTGACTAAAACCAGGGGTAAGAAGCGCCAGTGATAGAGTTGAAAAAATCAGTACACAACGGATACTGGACATCGCTCAAAAAGTTTTTCAAATAAAGTTATGAAATAAAAACACAATAGAATAGAGGCCAATATAGGAAAAAAGCGGGATTTACGCATAAAATCTGAAACCATAAGGTACACGAACCTTACATTCTTAGTATTTTGCCCTTAAATCTTTACTTTAAGATACAATCTAAGATGGAAATCAGTCAGTCAGCGTTCGTCTCCAGTCATGCCGATGTTAAAAAGTGTCCTGCTCCAGACATGCCTGAGTTTGCTTTTATTGGCCGATCCAATGTAGGCAAGTCATCGCTCATCAACATGCTGACCAACAAAAAGGGTCTGGCCAAAACCTCGGGGAAACCTGGTAAAACGCAAACTATCAACCATTTCATTATTAATAATGGTTGGTATCTGGTAGACTTACCCGGTTATGGCTATGCCAGTGTGAGCAAAGATAAACGCCAGGGCTTCGGGCAGATGATCGAAAGTTACGTGCTCAAACGCGAGAACCTCCACTGCCTGTTCATCCTTCTTGATACCCGCCTGGAGCCCCAGAAAATTGACCTTGAGTTTATTCAGTGGAGCGGTTCAAAAGAAATTCCAATATGTCTTCTGTTCACCAAGGCCGACAAGCTTACCAGAAATCAACTGGCTAAGAACATTCAAGCCTATGAAACCACACTGTTGAAGAGCTGGGAAGAATTGCCTCCGATCATTATTACCTCGGCAACTGAAAAAAAGGGACGCGACGAAGTCTTAACATTTATTGAAGAGGCTTTGGCTGAAAAGGACTGAAAATGGTATGTTTGTCGGC
>JBMOKS010000360.1:3177-16077 GCA_049324355.1 Bacteroidota bacterium | reverse complement strand
GCAAGGAGCCTTCGAAGGTAGATTATCAGGAGGTAGAAAGTTTTTATAACTCAGAGGATGTTGACAGGCAAATAACGCCCGATCTGCGCGTGGAGGCGTTACAGGATATGATCGGTGACGAGATATCAGTTGCCCTCAACTCTTTAGATGTTGACTTCAGAACCGTAATAATATTATGTGATTTGGAAGGCTTTAAATATGAGGAGATGGCAAAGATATTAGACATACCCATTGGCACCGTAAGAAGCCGCCTGCACCGAGCACGGAATCTGCTAAAGGAAAAACTGAGTGAATACGCTAAAAAAATGGGTTATAAAAACGCATAACTTATGAATCCCCCTAACCAGAACCGAATGAAGCAAGATTGCGAGAACAAGCGAGAATGTTTGCAGATACTTCAACTCATTCTAGATGGCGAAGCCACCCAACAGCAAAAAGATCATTTTTTAAAAGTGCACCTCGAAGAGTGCATGCCCTGTTATAAAAGTTATCACCTGGAAGTAGCCATACGCGAACTTCTCAAAACGAAGTGCACCCGCCATGCCCCGCAAGATCTTGTGGACGATATCAGAAAAAAAGTAATTCAAAACCTGGCAAGCTGAAATGGCCGGTAAAGCGATCATTTTTTCAGCGCCATCCGGATCTGGAAAAACAACCATTGTAAAACATTTACTTCAAACCAACGCCGACCTGGGTTTCTCCATTTCTGCTTCTACTCGCGATAAGCGCGGAAGGACAGAGCAGCATGGAAAAGACTATTATTTCCTGACCCCCCAGGATTTTAAAGCCAAGATTGACAACGACGAATTCGTGGAATGGGAAGAGGTGTATGAAGGAAACTTTTACGGAACCCTGAAATCGGAGATTCAACGGATCTGGGACGAAGGAAAAAACGTGATCTTCGACGTAGACGTAAAGGGAGGATTGAATCTTAAAAAATACTTTGGCGCAAAAGCACTGGCTATTTTTGTGAAAGTGCCTTCCATAGAAATTCTCAAAGAACGTTTGCATGACCGCGGAACGGAAACTCCCGAGAGCCTGTCGCGCCGCTTGTTCAAAGCACAGTTCGAAATGTCGTTTCAGGATAAATTTGACGTGGTGCTGGTAAACGAGAATCTCGAAAAGTCGCTTACCGAAGCGCAGGCGATGTACGACGAGTTCAAGAAAAAATAAACTCCCCGGTAACTTTGTTTGTACGCGGTTGTAACAAATACGGCAAGTTATCGTCTCCACGATTGTTAAGTACAACACCCAAAATCGCTGGCCATATAAGAGCATAAAATTTAAGTGATATTGAAAGTTGGTCTCTTCTTCGGTTCATTCAATCCCATTCACATGGGTCACATGATCATTGCCAATATCATGGCCGAGACCACTGATCTCAATAAGGTCTGGTTCGTTGTTTCTCCACAAAATCCCTTTAAGCCCAGTAAAACTTTACTCCATGAACACGACCGGTATGACATGGTGCGGGCTGCTGTTTACGACAACTATAAGATTGAAGTGTCAGACATTGAATTTCATTTGCCCAAACCCAGTTATACGATCCATACCCTGGTGAACCTGCGGGAAAGGCACCCTGATAAAGAATTTAAAGTGATTATCGGCGAAGACAATTTGCACCAGTTTCCAAATTGGAAAAATCATGAACGTATTCTGGAGGATTACGGACTTTATGTATATCCCAGACCTGGCGCGCAACCTTCGGAACTAAAAACGCATCCTAACGTTAAAATTGTCGAAGCGCCTATGTTGGATATTTCCGCTACTTTCATCCGGAACTGCATCAGAAAACGTCAATCGGTTCGTTATCTCGTGCCGGACCCTGTAGAAGAAATGATCCGGACCAAGGGTTATTATCTACACTAAACTGCAAAATCTTTTGAAGACATTTCTACCCAAGCTCTGTTGTGCAGCAGCATCCTTCGTTTTCTTTTCATTTATGGCGCTTGGCCAAACCGGCATCAAGGGCACCATCAAGGCTGAGGATGGTTCAAATCTTTCGTTCGCCACCATTTTTGTAAAACAAATGGGAAGTGGTACCACCGCGAACGTAGACGGATACTATGAGATCAATCTGAAACCCGGTCGCTACGACCTCGTGTTCCAACACCTCGGCCGCAAAACAGAGGTGAGGGTAGTAGAAGTGACTGACGGAATGGCGCCCTTAAACATAACCCTCATACCGCAGGACATCGTGCTTCAATCAGTTACCATAGATGCAGACGACGAAGATCCGGCTTATTCCATCATGCGCAAGGCCATCGCCAAAGCCAACTACCATCGCAATCTGCTTGAAAGTTATTCAGCGCGCGTATACATCAAAGGCGCCGGTAAGTTGAAGGATTATCCATGGCTGGCAAAAAAAGCTTTGCAAAAAGAAGGCATAGAAAAGGGAAGAGTTTACATATCAGAATCGGTAAGCGAGATCAAGTTCACCCGACCCAATAAATTTGAAGAAAAAGTTATCTCTATCCGCAGCGACGGAAAAGACAACAATACTTCTCCCAACGGATACATCTTCGGAAGTTTTTATGAACCCGAAGTAGCTGAAACTGTTTCTCCCCTTTCGCCAAAGGCATTCTCCTATTATAAATTTGAATATCTCGGAACCTTCAAAGATCGCGACTATGATGTAAGTCGAATCAAAGTCATTCCGCGTTCAAAAGGCGATAATGTTGTAGACGGTATGATCTACATAGTGGAAGACTGGTGGAGTATTCATAGTCTCGACATACACACGATCAAGCTTGGCATCGACATTTTTATCAAGGTGATGTGCGCGCCTATTGAAGAAAAAGCGTGGCTTCCGGTTTCACACCAGTTTAAAGTAGACGGAAAAGTTTTCGGGTTCGAATTCGAATATAATTATTTGGCTACGGTAAGTGACTATAAGATCAACCTGAACCCGAAGATCTATGTAGAGAAGATGGAGGTGATCGACGAGAAGAAAGAAAAGGCGTTGGCGAAAGAAGTAGAGAAGAAACAGGCTGAAGTGAAAAAAGCCAGCTCGAAAAAGAACGAAGACAAAACACAACAGCTGAAGGAGCGACTGGCTGCCGGTGAAGAAATAACGCGCAAAGAACTGAAGACAATTGTTAAAGAGTATGAGAAGGAAGAGCGGAAGATGCAAAAAGAACCTGAAGTTATTTCTGACGTGGTTTTTAAGATCGATAGTGGGGCCTATAAAAAAGATTCAAGTTATTGGTCCGTGATCCGCCCGATTCCGCTCACAAAAGAAGAGGTAAAGGGTTATGAAAAGGCTGATAGTATCGCCGCTATCGAACGTGCCAAGGCCGAGGGCGACACCTTAAAGCAATCGAAACACAAAGGTTTTCAGCCGTGGGATATTATCGTCGGCGATAGCTATAAAATTTCCAAACATTCGAATTTCAGGATCTATACGCCGCTTCCGAACTACAACACTGTGGAGGGTGTAAATCTGGTTTACCGTGTTGCTCTTGGAACGATCTTACAAGACACCAATAAAACAAGATTGAGTGTACGCCCAGTTGTTCGTTACGCTTTTGCGCGAGAGAAATATTCCGGCTATCTGAACTTTACGATGCGCAACCGCAACCATCGCCTCGAAGTGGAAGGAGGAAGGTATATTCAGCAGTTCAATTATGACAATCCGATATTTCCGCTCGTCAACACGTTTACTACGCTGCTTCTGGAAAAGAATCTAATGAAAATTTACGAACGTGATTTTGTAGACGTGCGTTACCGAAGAAGATTGAATCCTTTCATAACCCTAAATACTTCGTGGTCGTGGGCCGAGCGTAGCGAACTTCAGAACAATATGAATTACAAACTCGTTGATAGAAAAAGTATTGAAGACTATACGCCGAATAGTCCGGTGAGCGAAGAGTTATCAGACACCACATTTCCAACAAACCAGGCTTTTATCGGATCTGTTGGTGTTGTGGCCAAACCGTGGTTGAAATACCGGATCCGGAACGGTAATAAATATGCAATTGAAAGTTCGTCGCCTACTATATCGCTCGATTACCGCAAAGGATTTCAGCGCGCCCTCGGAAGCGATGTGGACTTCGATCAGATCGAAGTCGGATTCAGACATGAAGTAAAAGTAGGTGCACGCGGCGAAATTGATTTTTCCCTTCGTGGAGGCGCATTTTTGAATAGCGATAAAATGTACTTCATGGACTATAAGCATTTCCTGGGCAATTTAACGCCATTTATTACGACAGATCCGATCGGAAGTTTTAGACTTCTCGACTATTACAGCTATAGCACTGCCGATAAATATTTTGTAGCCAACGCCCACTACCAATTTAGGAAATTCCTGGTGACTACCATTCCTTATGTTCGCCTGGCCGGTATCCGTGAAAATATATTTGTGAACTACCTGGCAACTCCTACATCCCAAAGCTACACCGAGGTAGGTTATTCCATCGATGGCATCTTGCGCGTATTCAGACTCGAAGCTGCAGCCGCTTTTCGTGACGGCAAATACCTGGACTACGGGCTGCGTATTGGAATCGCAACCACCATTATGATGGACTTCGACGACTAACACGGCACGAGCTATGTCCCTTTGGAGCCGGAGGCAATTTTTTTTGTCGTGTCACCGGTTCTTTTAGGCAGACCATCTAGTGCCACCGTATCCAAAATCCACATCAAGCATCCTGTATCCACCATTGAGTTTACTATCTTCGTGCTGTGATCATAAGCATAGACGAATTTCTCTCCCTTCGCGACACCCTACCGATAGCCGATGTGCGGTCGGAGAGTGAGTTTGACGAGGGGCACATACAGGGGGCTGTAAACATCCCTATTCTGAATAACCAGGAACGAGTAGAGGTAGGCACTACTTATAAGCAGCAAGGGCAAATGGCAGCTATCAAGGCCGGCTTTCGCCTGGTCGGTCCTCGCATTTTGGATATCGTTAACAACGCCGAGAATGTTGCCAAAGAGCGTGAGTTGCTGGTACACTGCTGGCGGGGTGGTATGCGATCTTCAAATTTCTGCCAGTTTGCGGAGATGGCGAAGATCAAAACCCATCAACTGGCAGGAGGTTATAAAACCTACCGGCAAGAAGCTCTCAAGTCTTTTCGACAGCCATTTCAATTTATTGTGATCGGTGGATGCACAGGCAGTGGTAAAAGTGAAGTGTTGAGAGGTCTCGCGAAACGCGGTGAGCAGATCATCGACCTGGAAAAACTCGCCAGTCACAAAGGATCGGTTTTCGGCGGTTTGATGATGCCACCACAACCCACTACCGAGCAGTTTGAAAATGATCTGTTTGAAACTATCCGCAAACTCGATGTCAATCGAAGGATATGGATAGAAGATGAATCGATTGCTGTAGGAAAAATTTTTATTCCAAATGATTTCTGGAAAAATATGAGTACCAGCCCCGTAGTGGAAATGGAAGTAGATAAACCCAGACGTATCGAACGTCTTGTGCAGGAATATGGCCCGGCGGACCAGGACAAGTTTCTGGTGGCGATGGAACGGATCGTTAAAAAACTCGGAGGCCAGCACTACAAAGAAGCGCGTGAAAAATATCTGCAGCAAGATATGGCTTCAACCATCGATATTTTGCTTACGTACTATGACAAAGCTTATGGTAACTCGTTGTTGAAAAAGAAACATCGTGTGAAAACGTCGCTGCGCTGGAATGGAAACAATGTCGATGAGTTCGTTATGCAGCTGTTGTCTGCGGTGCCCTCAACCTAGATTTTCGTCGAATCCTGAGTGGACAAAGGAGGCTGCAGGGTGAAATTATTTTCAGCTTTCCCAAGGCAACTGATGATGAAGATCTTGCTCTTCCGGCGAAATATCTTTTTCATTGGGTTACAATTCACACTGGTGGCTAAAGACACAGGGCCCGCACCAGCGGTCGCAATAATTATAAATTCCTGGTACAATTTTCTTTCTTTTTCATGAACAGAAACTTGCAACTAACCTGAAGTTGATAAATTTGCGCGCATGGAACAAATTAAACTGACGCAATATAGTCACGGAGCAGGGTGTGGATGTAAAATATCCCCCTTGATACTGGATACCATTTTACATTCTCAACTCCCCAGAATTTCATTTCCATCCCTACTGGTGGGCAACGAATCGAAAGATGACGCAGCCGTATACGATCTTGGCAATGGGCAATGTATTGTAAGCACCACTGATTTTTTTATGCCAATCGTGGACGACCCGGTCGTTTTTGGATCCATTGCCTCGGTGAATGCGATCAGCGACGTATACGCCATGGGAGGTGAACCAGTTATGGCGATCGCCGTTCTTGGCTGGCCGATCAATAAAATCCCGGCAGAAATCGCGAAGCTGGTTCTTGATGGAAGCCGCAAAGTTTGCCATGAGGCGGGAATTCCGCTGGCTGGCGGTCATAGCATTGATTGTCCGGAGCCTGTTTTTGGCTTGGCAGTTACGGGAAGACTGAAAAAGGAAAATCTAAAACGCAACGACACCGCTAAGATCAACTCGCTTCTTTATCTTACCAAACCCTTGGGAATTGGTATTATAACTACAGCACAAAAGAAAGGTATCGTTCAAGCGGAGCATTTGCAAAAGGCCATCGATACCATGCTCATGCTCAATCGCCTGGGGGGCGAAATTGGAAAACTTTCTTATGTCAATGCGCTAACCGACGTTACTGGTTTCGGCCTGCTGGGTCATCTTTCGGAAGTCTGCGAGGGTAGTCAGCTATCTGCGGAGATCGAATACAATAAGGTTCCGAAATTTGACTTTCTAAGTCACTATATTCAACAGAAAAGTATGCCCGGTGGAACAACACGAAACTGGGACAGTTATGGTCATAAGATCGGGGCGATATCAGACGAACAAAAAGCGGTATTGGCAGATCCACAAACCAGCGGCGGACTTTTGGTATCGGTAGACGAGGACAAGGCTTCTGAGTTTGAGAATTTCGCTCAGCAGAACGGTTATATATTAAAACCTTTTGGTCGACTGGTGAGCCAACGAATACCTCTGATCACCATACAATAGCCAGACTAATTTATTGATCATGACAGATCAAGAAATAATAAAGTCACTTAAACAAGCATGCGAAGGTTTTAGAATGTGCAGAGTGCACTTTCAAAAGGAACCGTACTCACGGCTTATCCATCCGCATGGCATTGCGTACACACGCAAACGTGAAGTGGTAATCGTTTGCTTTCAGGTGGCTGGTTACAGTAAGAGTCAAAAACTACCGGAGTTCAGGAATCTAATGATCAACCGGTGCGAACGTATTGAAGTGTTGAACGAAAAGTTTAAAGCCCATCCGAAATTTAATCCGCTGGATCATCAATATCTCGACTGGATGTTTCATGTTGAGTAATTAACACCTCTCAATTGTTGAATAATTCAACAACGATATTTTCCCCTTCGGCTGAATACTGCGGTTGAAGGTTTTGGCACAGATTTCCATGTGCAACTACGATATGACGGCACTTGAGATTTTTGGCATAATAAAAAGGGCTTGCAAAGAGCGACGACTTTGTCGAGTGCAATTTCGGCAAGAGCCCTCGCCCCGTATTTTGCAGATCATCGGAATATGTTTAACCATTGAGCTTGCACTGGTGATCGTATGCCATCAGGTAAGTGGTTACTCGGAAGACAGCTTGCCCGGTGTGCAGCATTTATTAGTAGGCCAGTGCGATCATATAGAGCTTCTGGAAAAAAAATTTGACAATTTCCCTGACTTTAATCCGAAAGAGCAGCAATATGAAGAATGGCTCCTGTATTGTTCTGATAACGTAACTTAATCTTTTTGTTTCTTCACTTCAGCCCAGGTCTTGTTTGCTGTGGCTATGTATTCGGCTTGCTTTTCACTCCAGATTTTTTTCACATCCAGGTTGTAGTTCAAGTAAAGTTTTCCATCAACGATGGTCCATGCGTCAGGTTGCGTGGGGGCTTTGTGCCCATCGGCCACGCCGTAGCTGCAATAGCCACCGAATTGCGGAGCATACTGTTCGGGGTTAGCTGCGAAGTCTTTTAGATTCTGCTCGCTGGAGAACTTCCATTCTACACTTTTCCAAGTGTACTTGAACTCGTCTTTTCCTTTAACAGGTTTTCCTTCCTTGAAATAGGCAACAGGATCATATCCCCTGATGGCTTCGCCAGACTTGGTAAAAACTTCTTGCTGCGCCCAGGCTGCTGTAGACAGTGAAAAAATCAGGACCACTACATTTAAGATCTTTTTCATAATAAAAATTTCATAAAAGTAGGCACCAGGCTCAACGGCAAATGTCGTATAGCAGACAACTGTGATTATATCCTATAATCTTCCCGCAACGGATAAAAGACGTCGATCACTTTACAATCTGTTACACCGGTAGCTTTATGGGGTACTTGTGAGGGAATAATAGCTGCCATTCCGGCTTCGAGCACTTTTGTCTCATCGTCCACAGTGAGCTCAAGCTTCCCGGAAATAACATTCACGATCATTTCATGAACATGATTATGCATGGGAATTGAAGCGCCGGCTTTAATATCCCAATAGGCAACTGTAACATTGGTGGAGTGTATAAATCGCCCCGTAAACCCAGGAAGAACTTCCGTGGCTTTGATGTCAGAAATCGTTATAAAGCTCATATTCTTTTTTGTGAGAAAGCAAGATAAGACTAATACTGGACACCAATGGAATTAGCCCGTCGCATGGCGAAGATGCCGGCAATCGGGCCTGGCGCAAGTAATAACAGTAAGTATTTTCCCGGAAAAGAATATTGTAAGTGATTAAGCAATTGAACGCTAGCGATGGTGATGGTGAAACCTATGCAAACAATCAATGTGATGGCCGAGCCCTTTACCTGGGCAGGAGCGTGTTGCGCCACCAGCGCAGAGAACTGTGGCGAATCGGCAGCTACAGTCACGCCCCAAAGAATCATAAAAGTTGTAAACCATGCTGGGGAAAAATTCCAAAGCCATGGCGACATGATACAGCATAACCCAGAACATATCAAAGCATTGCGGGCAACCCACGCGCTGCCTTTGTTGACGGAAAGTAGTCCGCCGAGCATACAGCCAATGCCACCAGCGCCAATGACGAGGAAGGCGATCAGCGAGGAATGAACCACGAATGATGGGTGAATTACTTTGTAATGATTGATGATCCAAGGTACAAAAGCCCAGAGCGTGTACAATTCCCACATGTGGCCAAAGTAGCCGAAGGCAGGTGCCCGGAATGCGTTGATCTTGAATACCTGCTGAAGGCCATGTAGTGAAAATTGAGATCCCCGCTTGCGATACGGCCCATCGGGCACAACCAAAATGATGAGCAGTCCGCCCAACAGCGCAAGCGACGTTACACCTAGTAATAGTGCTTGGGCTTTTAGGAATTGTGGAAATAATTTTAATGCGTGTGGGAAAGCGGTGCCCAAAACCAGGGCGCCCACCAACGCGCCCAGCCAGTTACCAAGACCCTCTTGCTTCCAGTCGGCGGCGATTTTCATTCCCACGGGGTAAATGCCTGCGAGAAAAAATCCTGTAAGAAATCTGCTGGTGAGCAGTAGCGGATAGGATGAAAGGTCGGCCAGAGCCAGTAGATTACAAGCCGCCGCAATAACACTACTGACAAAAAATAGCTTGGATGACGAGAAACGGTCGGCAAGACCTAAAATAGAAAAACATAATGTACCTGAAATAAAACCCAGTTGAATTGAAGAAGTGAGATAGCCAAGTGCTGAGGGCTGCCAGTGAAATTCTTGCTGAAGTTGCGGCAGCACAACGTTGCCCGCGAACCAGAGTGAAGTTCCGCAGAATTGCGCGATGATGAGGGCTGCAAAGATGAAAGTCTTTTTCAATGATAGAGCTGAAGCGGATTAATTTCTTCCATTTCATAACCTTCGCTGGAGAAATCGATCCGGTAGTAATGAAAAATGTCCTTGTTGTTAAATACATCGTCACGGTTTCGATCTTCCAGTGTCCGGAAATACATCTTTTTATAGACACCCATGATGTTGTAGTCATAAAATTCATGCCGGTCGTGGGTAAGTTTTTTAAAATTGCTCCCGTCGAGATTGCTCAAGTAAAGCGCACTCACATCCTGGTAGTCAAATTTCTGGTCACGATTTGAATCGCGATCTACAAGTGAATACAAAAGATATTGCTGACCCGTCTCCTCATAGATTTGCCGTAAAAACGTAACACTTGTTATTCTCACCTTGTGATTGGTGAGCTTCGATTGTTTTCCGGTTTTATTTTCGAAAATGAGATTGATAATGTCTCCACTAAAAGTGTCGTCGTAGCTGCTCACGGAAAAATTATCACTTTTGCCATAGTCCGAGGAAGAAAAATCGATCTTATAACCTTTGCGTTCGTTGAGATCCACCAGCCCGATGGGGAAGATCAATATTTCAGTGCTGTCAAACTGAACGGGAAGTTCTGCTACCAACACCTTCGTGGTGTCATTGAAGCGATCGTCGAGCCGCGCTGTAGTGTCTGTAGCGTCTGGTTCCTTTGTTTTTGATGTCGGAGCATTGCAGGCCACGAGGAAAATCATGACCAGCGCTTGGTAGAAAAGTATGTTCATGAAGCTAAATATACGCCTTAAAGCGACAAGAATAGATCCAGTGGAAACAACGCGACGCGTATTTTCAAACGCCCGAGGGCAAGGCCCAGGTTTACTATAAAATTTCATGGCGATTTCCAGAGAAGAACCGGAATATGTGTTTCGAATAGTCATTCGATCATGCCGGCAGGTCTTCGAAGATCTCGTGATGGACTACTTTTTCTTCAAATTCCAATAAGAACTCATGGTCTTCCGTATAGTACTTGGCTTTTTCATAATCAACGCCAGCAAACTTTTTTATGGCATCAATTGATTCCCAATAGGTGATCAATGTGAAATGGGCTTCGTTATTTTCTTTTCGCCGCAAAAAGGTCAGCCCCTGGTTGCCAGCTACGGACCGATAATCCGGCACCGCAACTCTTCTGAGAAAGTCGGTGTAGCGGTCAAAATCTTTGACGTGAGTTTTGCCATGCCAGATTCTTGCGATCATAATTATGCGGAATTTCGTGCGGCGTTAATAATACCAAACATACAACGCATGATCAGCTTCCGGTATTCTTTCTCGTACGCTTTGTCGTCGCCGCTGCGCAAATGTTGCAATGCCATTTGCTGGATGGTGATTAGCGGTAACACAATGCGTTCGCGAAGTTTTACAGAGTCTCTGTTCACGGGATTATTTTCCATCAGCTCCGACAAACCCGATACCTCTAAAATCATGGAGATGGAAAGTTCGTACTCCTTGTGCATGATCTTCCAGAATTCTCCGAACTCCTTGTCTTTCGACAAATACGCTGTGGCCGGATAATAACTTTTCGTCAGCGACATCATGCTGTTGGCTAGCAATGTGCGGAAGAAAAGAGATTGCTTGTACATTGCCTTCAGTTCACGCAGCTTACCTTCTTTCTTAAGATGTTTCAATGCGCTGCCCACACCATAGAATCCAGGTATATTTTGCTTCATCTGCGCCCACGACCCGACGAAAGGTATAGCTCGAAGGTCTTCGAACTTCAAGCCGCCATCCTGGTTGCGTTTAACGGGCCGCGACCCTATGTTGGTTTCACCAAAGAAAGCGAGCGGTGTTACTTTTTCCAGATAGGGCACAAATTTGGGATGATGTTTCAACTCCAGATAGGCGCGGTGCCCGGCTTCGGCTAAAGCGTCGAGCAAGTTTTTCTCTTTATCGGTCGGGTAACTCGTTTTGCTTTTGAACACGTCATTTTCGATGCCCGCGGAAAGAAGCTGTTCCAGATTAAAAAGGCAAGAGACAGGCTTACCGAAATTTGAGCTGATAGTCTGACCCTGAATGGTAACTTGCACTTCTTTGTCTTCGATCGAGTCACCTAACGAAGCATAAAAGTCGTGCGTATTTCCGCCGCCGCGCGCGGGCGGACCACCACGGCCGTCGAAAAATACTGCTGTGATTTCATGTTTGCGCGATAGCATTGTTAGATTTTCTTTTGCGCGGAAGATCGACCAGTTTGCGCGCAGATAACCACCGTCTTTAGTTCCGTCTGAAAAACCGAGCATGATGGTTTGCTTATTACCCCGGCTTTTCAGATGCTCGCGATAGTCGCCAACGTTATACAAGGCGCTCATGATTTCCGGAGCGTTGGCGAGATCTTCGATGGTCTCAAACAGCGGCACAATATCCAACGGAAGTTGCCCGTCTTTCGCCAACAGCAGTTTTGCCAACTGATACACGCGAATCACATCGACTGCCGATTGACAGTTGCTGATAATATATCGGTGGCATCCTTCCTTTCCATTTTGTGCTTGAATCTCACCAATGGTCTTTATGCTGTCGATCAGTTCGACAATAAACGGATCGTCAAATTTTAATGTGACGGGTTTAAATTTGAGGTTGAGCAGGGTGTCTATTTGGTCCGTCTGCCCAAGCTTGGAAAAGTCCTTTAACTTTTTGTTCTTTTCCTGCAGTTGTTTTAGGATTGCTTCCCATACATACGCGTGTTTGCGGCTGTCTTGGCGAATGTCCATGCTGGCAAAATAGAATCCGAAAATTTTCACTTTCAGAATCACCTCCTCCAGCAAGTCGAGGAACAGTCCGCGGTGATCATCTACGAGGAGTTTTCTCGCCTGTAAAAGATCTTGTAACAGCTCTTCTGAATTTTTATAGCCTTCACCATTGCCATAGGCCAGCGGATAAACTTTTCGTTCAACCTCGGCGATGATCAGGTCTACCCCTTTGAAGGTGAGACGGCGCTTTAAGAATCGTACGTCGCGATAATAACACCGCATCAGCGTTTGCTGAAGTCGTTGCGCCACCTGAAGGGTGATCTGATGGGTAACAAACGGATTGCCATCGCGATCTCCACCCGGCCAGAAGCCGATCTTGATGAGATCGAGGTTTTTCCAATCCTTTGGATCGATCTGCAGCCCTGCGGCTAGTT
>JBMOKS010000360.1:0-3167 GCA_049324355.1 Bacteroidota bacterium | reverse complement strand
CATTTTCAAGGAACCAGCTTAAGCTCGCGGCCTCGTCGTAAGGCGAAGGTTTTTCGCGGTTAATAAAAGCTGTTTTGCCGAGCTGTCGTAGTAGCAAGTTGATATGCTCCAGACGACTTTCGCGAATGGCCTCCTCCAGATCATTGATGATGGCCAGCACATTGCCAGGATAGAATTGTGTGGGATGCGCCGTGAGCACAACACGTATGCTGAAATCTTCCAATTTCTTTTTTAATTCCTCGATCACATTTTCAGACGCCGCCCGAAGCAGCATCGCTGCCACCGTGCCTCGGCCGTTCATGTCGTTGATCTGGTCGAACGCCGCATCTTCGATCGAATCGAATAATACTACCTGACGTTCGGTATATTGAATGAAGTTGAATAACAACGAAAATTGTTCTTCGCGGGTGGCATTTGGCGTCAGATCCTGAAAGAACTTTTTGATGATGGTTTTCGGATCCTTTCCCTTCTCGAAACCGGTTTCACAAGCTTGCTGGAGTAGCGGCAACAACGTACCGGTTCTGTAGATGCCGGTGTAAGGCAGGTTGAGAAAAAGACTGTTGTAGATATGATAACGCGT
This sequence comes from Bacteroidota bacterium, assembly GCA_049324355.1. Taxonomy (GTDB): domain Bacteria; phylum Bacteroidota; class Bacteroidia; order Cytophagales; family Cyclobacteriaceae; genus Chryseosolibacter. The sequence goes on along the minus strand of JBMOKS010000360.1, from coordinate 2,587 downwards.
GGCAACAGCCTGGTTGTAATTGACGGACATGGTCTGATGTTATGACTCTGACAAATTTATCAAATCAGGGCTGTCAGTCACGATATTGCAGGGCCAATATGGGATATATTTTTCTGAGAACGTTTACAATTTCAGTTTCTTAAAAAAAGAATGGCCTTCGTTACGAAATCACAAAAGCCATTCTTTCGTTGGACAATGGTGGGCTTTACTCCACCACTTCTCCTTTGATCGTCAGCTGCACAAGCCCCTGTTGGGTGTTGGCGTTTACCGTTACAGTTTTGGTGAATTGCCCAACGCGAGCTGCGTTATAAGTCGCTTTAACAAAACCTTTGCCGGCGGGTTCAATGGGATCTTTGGAGTATGATGTTACAGTGCATCCGCACGAAGCCTGAACCGAAGAGATCACCAGCGGAACGGTGCCAGAATTTTTGAAAGTGAAGTCATAAGTAACAGGAACACCAACTTTTATTTTACCGAAGTCGTACGTGGTTGAAGTCCAGTTGAAGACTGCGTTTTCGTTTGCCACAAACTTGGCAGGTTTTTCATTGGAAGCCAACTGCTGACCAAAGGCGAATGCGACCAGCAGGACGGCGCACATGGTAAGGGCGATTTTTTTCATGATCTTAGATTGATTTAAGTTATACATTTTTTTTGTCGTTCGAACAGTACAAAGCTGGCACATGCTCCAAAAATGCGGTGTTAACGATTCTCTAATTATTGTTAATGAGATGTTAATCTTGCATCGATCAGGTATCTTTATCGTACTTTTATGTTGTGAAAAGCTCTTCTATCCGCTTTATTGTCATTCTCGCAACACTATGCATTGCGGGTATTACCATAACCCAATTGTATTGGGTGAGAAGGGCCTTTGATCTCAAGGAAGCTGAGTTTGAGCGCACCGTAAGCACAGCCTTGTTTAACGTTGCCAACCAGATCTACGATATCAATAAAACACCGTCGCCCGCGGTGAACCCGGTGAAGCAAGTTTCTACCAATTATTTTGTTGTGCTCGTCAATGGCGAAACTGATGCCGGCCTGCTTGAATTTCTGCTTCGCTCGGAGTTTGAAAAAAGAAGTATAAAGGCTGATTTCGAATATGGAGTTTACGATTGCCATAGCGAGCGCATGATCTATGGAGATTATGTACCCCTGCAAACGGCAAAAGAAAAAGTGACGAATAAGAAATTGCCGACCTGGAGCAACTTTGGCTATTATTTCGGCGTGCAGTTTCCCAACCGCGAAGCACACCTGATTAATCAAATGGGTATATGGTCGTTCTCGTCGTTTGTGTTGTTGATTGTGATCGTGTTCTTTGCATACACCCTTTTTGTGATCCTGAAACAAAAAAGATTATCGGAGATCCAAAAAGATTTTATCAATAACATGACACACGAATTCAAGACGCCGATCTCGACAATCGCATTGTCGACGGAAGTTTTGAAAGACCCCAACATCATTCATCAACCGGAGCGTTTACTGAATTATACAACGATCATCGAAAAAGAGAATTCGCGCCTGAAACAACAGGTTGAACGAGTTTTGCAAATGGCCCGCCTCGACAAAGAAGACATCGGCTTGAAAAAGGAAATGGTAGATGTTCACCAGATCATTCGCGATGCCATTAAAAATTGTTCGCATATGCTGCATGAAAAACATGGTTCTATCGACTGTGTATTGAATGCTGCCCGACACGAGATCGAAGCCGACAGACTACACCTTACTAACGTGTTGTATAATCTGATCGACAACGCCATCAAATATTGTAAAACCTCCCCCCATATCGTCATTCGCACCAACGACAGTCACAAGAACCTCGTCATCGAAGTAGAAGATAACGGCATCGGCATCACTGCCGACAACCAAAAACGAGTCTTTCAAAAGTTCTATCGCGTGCCCACAGGCAACGTACACGACGTAAAAGGGTTTGGACTGGGCTTGAGCTACGTTAAAACGATCGTCGAAGCACATCAGGGGCAGGTGCGGTTGGAAAGCGAGTTTGGTAAGGGCAGTATCTTTAAGGTAAGCTTCCCCGTTGATTGATCATGATGGAAACAGTCCCAAAGAAAATTCTATTGGTTGAAGATGATCCCAATCTTGGATTTGTCATCAAAGATAACCTGTGTCTCAAAGGGTATGAGGTGACCTTATGCAAAGACGGTGAAGAAGGAGAGGCAGCCTTTAATCAACAGGTATTTCATCTTTGCATTCTCGACGTGATGCTTCCCAAAAAAGATGGCTTTGCCATCGCCCGCAACATTCGCCAGCAAAATCGAGACATCCCCATTCTGTTTCTCACCGCAAAATCCATGGTGGAAGATAAGCTCGAAGGTTTTCAAACCGGAGCCGATGACTATATCACCAAACCCTTCAGTCTTGAAGAGCTCTATTGCAGGATCGAGGTTTTCCTGCGCCGCAGCAACGGTTACGTTTCGCCTAATGAGAAAATATTTGTTGTTGGACAATACAAATTCGACCCGCTGAATCTCACCCTGAAAAACGAAAACACTGAAAAAACGCTTACGCAAAAAGAAGCCGAGGTGCTGAAGCTGCTTTATCAAAATCGCGACCGCGTGCTGAAGCGTGAAGA
>JBMOKS010000359.1:0-1796 GCA_049324355.1 Bacteroidota bacterium | reverse complement strand
CAGAATTGCGCCACTAAGTTCAGTAGCCGCAAATACGATAGTGAATAATCTCGCTGATATTTATTTTGACTACAATGCGCCCGTTACCACAAACAAAGTCTCCAACAAGTACGTGACGAAGCTTCCGGGCATCATAACCTCTGTAGAACCGTCGATGCAAAGCACCTTGTCCGTGTTTCCCAACCCAACCGACGGAGCATTCACCATTAAAGTCGCCGACAGAAGCGATTTTCAGTACTTTGAAATCAGATCTGTACTGGGTAATCGTGTCGAACGTTTTCCCATTCATGGGCATGAATTAGTTCTGCAAGGATACTCTCCGGGCCTGTATATCGTCACGCTGGTGGGCAAAGCGTCAACAAGACATGTCAAAGTTATGGTTAAGGATTAACGTCAGTATCAGGTAGCAATTGAATCAAACATCAAGTCTATTTTGTTTGATCATTTATCAAATCTCAATCCCAAAAAAGACGGATGCCTTACGTGACCATCGGCGGTCATTTCAACATACTGCACCTGACAATGGTATCTGGGCTTAACCCAATTCATACCTCTTTCTTCCTTGATGGGAATATCCAGCGGAGACTTCTTAACTTTTAGCGGTGACAGCTTGCTGTGCAATTCTTTCAAGGTTTGAATGGTGAAGCCGGTTCCTACATTGCCTGCATAGATCAACCTGCCTTCTTCGTCTTCATGGGCCAGCATGAGGGCACCTAAAAATTGCCTGCTGGCTTGCGGATCCGTGTAACCTACGATGACAAAATCGTCGGTATTAACGTTTTTGATTTTGATCCATTCTTTCGATCGTTTGCCCGGATAATATTTACTGTCGGCACGTTTGGCAATGATCCCCTCAAGGTTCATTTTTCTCGCGTGCTCATACATAGCTTTTCCTTCTTCTTCAACATGGTCGCAGTAATGTATGACGTGGTTGGTGGGCAGAAAGGTCTTTAAAATCTCTTTGCGTTCGGTGAGCTTGAGTTTGGTGATATCTTTGCCCTGCACAGACAAACAATCGAAAACGTAAAATTGGATGGGCAACTTCTGCGTGCTTTTGTAGTTTTGAAGCGCTTCGAAACTGGGTATCCCACCGGCACCAATCACCACAACCTCACCGTCAATTACGGCTTTGACTTTTATCTTCTTCAGTTCTTCAAATATTTTTACATACGCTTTCGTATAGGATAAGCCGTTCCGGGAATAAAATCTCGTATTCGCGCCATTGAGTTCGGCGATAGCCCGGTATCCATCCCATTTGATCTCAAATATCCATTTGGGGTCGTCGAACGCGGGCTCGTCTGACAAGGTTGCCATCATCGGCGTAATAAAATTCGAAAGTTTGGTGCCACCTTCGACCTTACCGTAAATTTTCATGAGAATCGTTAAATTTAATCTTAAGTTAAAGAATAATAGAAAACGATGTTGAGTATTTCCCGACAACCTGGAAACACTGATACCGTTTATTAGTAAAACTCATCAACGAGAAATGAACGTTCGGCACTTCGCACCATATGCCACCTTGCGTCCTTTCATCAAAAGTTACGTCATCATTGAAAGCGAGCATGGAATAGAAAACACTACGCTTCCTGACACGTCGCCGGTCATAGCCATCCGATTCAGAGGCGAGGTGTCGGTAAAAGAAAACGGGCAAAATCATCAGTTGCCGTCCGCCGTTATTTCGGGCATAAGACACACGGCCAAGTACATCCACTATACAAAGCAGTCAGCCAATCTGCTGATCATTTTTCACACTGGTGGAACCGCGGCTTTTTTCAATGAACCCTTGCATGAGCTTT
>JBMOKS010000358.1:0-16224 GCA_049324355.1 Bacteroidota bacterium | reverse complement strand
CGCGAAGTTGCCAACCTTTGCGCAATTATGGCATCTGAGCTTGGTCTCAATGTGAAGCAAGCCAAGCGCGCTGGTTTATTGCATGACATCGGAAAAGTGTGGCCCGAAGAACTTGAGAAGCCCCATGCGATTGTGGGTATGGAACTGGCGCAGAAATACAAAGAACATCCCGCTATTTGCAATGCCATTGGTGCTCACCATGATGAGATCGAGATGACCGGCATTATTTCGCCGATCGTACAAGCCTGCGATGCTATCAGCGGCGCAAGACCTGGCGCAAGACGCGAAGTGATGGAGCAGTACATCAAACGTCTCAAAGAACTTGAAGATGTGGGCCTCAGCTTCGACGGCGTTGAGAAATGTTATGCGATACAAGCCGGTCGAGAACTGCGCGTGATCGTTGATGCCGAAAAAGCCACCGACGAACGTGCCAGTCAGCTAAGCTTCGACATCTCTCAAAAGATCGAACGCGACATGCAATACCCCGGCCAGATCAAAGTAACCGTGATCCGCGAAATGAGAAGCGTGGCTTACGCGAAATAAAAATTCAAAGGTTTTACCGAAAGGCTGCCTCCGAAAGGGCAGCCTTTTTGATCTCGAGACTAAATGATCGACCCCCAAACCATTATTTCTACTCAGCTTGGACTTTCGTCTTATACCTTTTCCTTTGCCTTCATTTTCATTCGTCTTTCGTTCTTTGCCAGGCTGGCTGGTAGGCAGGTATTTCGTAATTTGAACCGTGTTTCTTCACCGTATCGCCGTCAAGATCGCTTTCTTTATCAACGGATTCGTGTATGCGAACTGGGTTTCCCGTCTGCCCAGGATACAGGAACTCTACCATGCTGACAATGGCACTATAGGAATTGTGTTGCTGTCGATGTCGCTCGGTGCAGTAGCAGCGATGCCCTTTACCGGTTGGATGATCATCAAAAACGGAAGCAGAAGAATTACGCTATTCTCTGTAATTCTTTACTGCGCGTTCGTGCCGCTGATACCATTCATGCAAAACGTACCGGCGCTCGTAGCGCTTTATCTCATCATGGGTATTATTACGGGTATGCTCGATGTAGCCATGAATGCGCAGGCTGTGATGGTAGAGCAACAATATCGCAAGCCAATTATGACGTCGTTCCATGCGTTGTTCAGCATTGGTATGGCGTTGGGCGCATGGTGTGGAGCCCTGTTTGCTGATCTGGGCCTCGATCTCTCCTACCACCTCTCTATTATTGTTATCGTCGCGCTGATCGCTGCCGGCTGGATAAGCCGGAACCTGATCCACGACAGGCCTGAAAATACCGAGCATCATGACGGCCCGTTATTCAGACTTCCCAACAAAGCGCTGGTGAGTGTGGGCATTATTGCTTTCTGCTGTATGATGGGCGAAGGTGCGATGTCTGACTGGTCTGTGAACTACATGGAGAATATCGCGCACGCTACCAAGGCACTCGCGCCTATCGGCCTTTCAGCATTCGCTACAGCCATGACACTGGGCAGAATTTTTGGCGATCGCATCCGTGCTGGCTGGGGCGACCAGAGGCTTATCGTCGCCGGCGGACTCTCAGCCACCAGCGGACTGATGCTTACGCTGTTGCTTCCGACACCCTTTGTTACAATTGCCGGATTTTTTCTGGTAGGACTTGGCCTTTCCACCATTGTCCCCATCGCCTACAGCATTGCTGGCAACACAAAAGGACTTCCGTCAGGTGTGGGTCTTGCCATGGTCACAACAGTAGGATATTCGGGATTCCTGTTTGGCCCGCCAATTATCGGTTTTTTGGCCGACCTCTTCACTCTGCGTATGGCATTGTTCGTGGTGATTGCGCTGTTTATCGCAATGACCGTATTGGGCGCAAGATTCAAGAGCAGGCAGTAGGCTGTCTACTTCACACAGCACGAACTTTTATAACTACAATTTCCTTGTTACGTTTGTAATACCAGGAAAACTTAATTGTTATGACGAGTACCAAAACAGCGGATCTGAAGGCCATGGAAAAGATCTCTAAGGCGCTGGGAGACAAAAACCGGCTGAATATCCTGCAGCACATTACTAAAAAAGGTGGTTGTGCTCAGTGTGCCGAGATCCACGATATTATTGATTTGGCCCAGCCTTCCATTTCGCACCACGTGAAGATCCTGACGGAAGCCGGCCTGATTGAACCTGAAAAAGAAGGAAGAAACTTTAAATACACGCTGAATATCAAGGTGTTGGATAATTATTTGAGATTTTTAGAAAAATTAAAGAACGAATAGTCTCGTTTTTTTGTCTCTTATATATTGACATTTTTAAATATATAAATGTATAAATAACTCCCCCATGAGCAAATTGTTTTCTGCGCACCAGATCAAGGATCTACAGCTGAATAATCGAGTGGTGATGGCTCCAATGACCCGAAGCCGCGCGATTAATAACATTCCGAACGATTTCATGGCCCTTTTCTACGCACAACGCGCAGACGCCGGCCTGATCATTACCGAAGGAACATCGCCGAGCCCTAATGGACTCGGTTATCCGCGCATTCCGGGCATTTTTTCGGCCCATCAAATTGACGGCTGGAAAAAAGTAACCAATGCAGTTCATCAAAAAGGCGGAAAGATATTCTTGCAATTGATGCACACCGGGAGAGTCACACACCCCGATAATCTTCCCCAAGGCGCACAAGTTCTTGCACCCTCCGCTGTGAGACTTGAGGTCACAAAGATGTGGGTCGATGGAAAAGGGCTTCTCGATATCCCTGCACCTAAAGCGATGACGAAAGAAGAGGTTTACAAAACCATTGAAGAATATGTACAGGCGTCGCGACTCGCAGTAGAGGCGGGATTCGATGGTGTGGAGATTCATGGCGCCAATGGATATCTCGTCAAACAATTCTTAAATCCCTTTACCAATACCCGTACCGACGAATTCGGGGGCAGCATCGAGAACCGTTCGCGATTTTTGCTTGAAGTTGTTGAGCGCGTCGCTAAAGCCATTGGAAAAGAAAAAGTCGGCCTTCGCATTTCGCCTTACGGCCAATACAATGAAACGCCTCAATATGCCGAAGCTGAAGACACCTACTTATACCTGGCAAAAAATTTAAACAACCTGGGTATTGCTTACCTGCACATCAACGACCAGTCTGCACCTGGCGAACCGCACGGCTTGGCTAAGGCCATCCGGAAAATATTCGCGAACACCATCATCATTTGTGGCGGCTATGATGTGGAGAAGGCTGAGGTTGCATTAAGGAACAACGACGCTGACTTGGTTTCTTTTGCCAGGCCGTTTATTGCTAATCCCGATCTGGTGAACCGCTACAAGAACAGGCTTCCGTTGAATCAACCTAAGTTTGATCTTTTGTACACACCCGGAGCCGAGGGTTACACCGACTATCCGGTTTTTGAGGATATGCACATTCTTCATTAAATCTGTAGTTTTTGTCTTGGTGTTCTGGAAGTTAATGGTCCGCTCACCAAGACCTATTGTGTACCATTCAATTGATTGGCCATCTGGCGATAATAATTTCCTTCCTCTCCCGGAAGAAGTTGTCCCAGCCGCTGATAAATTTCAATTTTCGTACTGTCGTAACCAAGGGCTTCTACATACAATTCAATAGCGCGATCGGTTTGTGATTGTTGATCGTAAATGTAGGCCATGATATGACACAGTGCCTGGCTTCTCAGCCCCGCTGCGTAGCCTACCTCGTACCACCGAATGGCAGAATCGTAACGGTTTTGTGCATAGTAGTTATCACCAGCCAACAAAGTTGCATCATAGTAGCCGGGGCTTTTTTCAAACAACCGAACGCTTTCGGCCAGCGATTTGTCGTAATCTTTTTTGTAATAGGAAACAAGGGCTCTGCTATACGCTGCATAGTCGTAATCAGGGTTGACAACCAGCGCCTGGTCAAATCTTGCCATGGCCGAATCGTAATTCTCGGCAGCCAGCATAACGTAGCCATGACCTACCATGGCTTCAACGTAGTCGGGCTTGAGCGATAAAGCACGACGATAGTAATAAGCGGCAGAATCGTTTTGACCGGCCCACCGAAACTCCTCCGCTTTTGCATAATAAATCGTCTCGCTATCAGCGGTTTCGTCGATAGAAAGAAACACTACCGAAAAGATGATGATAAAGAATACAGATGATATGAAGAACAATACCATCTTAATGACCTTCATATTGGAGGCTTGGGACGATGAGCCTGAATATACCCTGGTCTGTTGTGAGCCTTTTTGTTTAAAGAGTTCTTTCAGATCATCAATAAAATCGCCACTTCGCGAGTCGCGTCTCTTTTCTTGGCGTCCGAACCGGCTGTGATCTGCACGCCTGGAGCTTTTTTGCCGGCTCCACCAACCGAGAAAAATAAAAAAAGCGGCACCTCCGAAAAGGATACGAACAATTGATGCATCAACAGACCAAAACGCTGCCATCAGCACCAACAGAACAACGCCCATGAAAAAATAAGTTTTTGATCGTGGGGGTTTAGGATCTTCTTGGCGATGTTGACCGGCATCGTTCATAACCAGTCTAAGATACTAAGAATTTAGTCCATATAGGCAATGGTCTCGCGCTCGTCAATGCGAATATCATCTTCTCCGATTTCGTCGAAAGGGTGCTCCAGGTGGTCTTGAATATTGTCGAGGCTCACTAAAATAAAGCTGTACAATACCGGCATGACGTATTCAAGGTGTGCTGAAAAATCGTGAAACGTGCTGGCGAAATACGGACCGTAAATGATGGGAAAGACATAAATGAAAACCTTGCTATAAGCTCGCAACGTCACGGGCGTGCGGTAGGTGTGAATGATCTTCAGGTTATCGAAGGCGATGATCATTTTGCTCACGTACTGGCTGGCCCTCGAGACCTCGCCACTTTGCACACCGTGTTGACGCAGCTCCATGGTGATCGATGATAGCAGTGAGAAATACCGGTAGATCTTCGTTTCATTAGCATGCCAAGAGTCACGCTTTTTCTCTGTAAACATGTCGCGCATCAGGACGATAATGTCGTTCACTACAGAGCGTACTTTTTTTGGCAATTCATTTTCTTTATTTGAGGTCCAGTCGCGGGTGGCATAGTAAATGGCGATAGCATGACCTTTAAAATCAGAGAATCTCTGGAGCGCCGCTTCGCGGCGATTATAGGCCGACCCGATGGAGAAAACAACCGGAAAGACGATGGCCACACCGACGAGCATATCCGGAAATTTCGCTGTCAGACCCAAGCGATAGCAGACGTAGGTCGACACCACGGCCAATGTGGTAATGATTAAAGTTTTATAATTAATGATGAGGAAAAAACTCTTCAGAACTCGTTTCATCTTTCCGAAAGTTTTTTATTCACTCAGGATTTCCACTTCAACGCGCACGTTCTTTTTCGCATTAACGCTGTGCTTATCGAAGATCGGACGTTTGCCACCCCAAGCCTTAACCTCAATGCGGGCAGGATCAATGCCATTGGCTACCAAATAGTTTTTGATAATCTGGGCTCTGGCAAGAGACAAGTCCTTGGCAGTGCCCACTCCACTTTTGGAGCCCTCCAGTGTAAAGAAGACCTTTTCATCACCTTGCGTAATGATGCGACCGTGATAATTTCCGTTTGTATGGCCATGCAGCCGGATCCTATATTTCACATTTTCCTGCATCATCTGCAAGAGGCTATTCAACTCGTATTTCGATTCCGGCAGCATTAACGCAGCATCATTGTAAAAGTAGACATGATATAAAGTGGCGATATCGCCGGAATGATAACGGATCAGGTCAAAATTGATCACGAACGTTGTTCCCATCAGATCGATGTTCTCTTTCACTGTATCGGCCAGCGGCAGGGGATAATTGATCTCTTGCTGCACCTTGCGATAACCGAACGCCTCGCAGATCAACGTAAGCTGACCCGATTTGCTTTTAGGATCCGGTAGGATGAGGTATTCGTTGCCATTCACTTCCTTCAACAACTTAGCTCGCTCGGTGTCGATCACTTTTACATTGCCATCCACAATGCGATTGTTTGTGGCATTGAACATGCTAAGAAAAACTTCCGTGTTGCCAAGGGTGATGGGATTATACTGTTTTATATCGGGATTGTCAGTTACCACGATCTCGCTGGGTACCAACTGTGTCTCTCCAGTGGAAGCCGTTGTTGTTGATTTTGTGTCGACCGGTTTTTCTTCCACTTTAGTTTCTACCGGCTTTTGAGTTTCCGTTTTTGTCTGAACGATTTCTGTTGGCTTCAATGCCTTGATGAGCTTCGAGGATGCCACATCACCGGCCACTACTCTTACCCATGCCCCGGAAAATTCATTTTGTTTCCGGGTCTTGTGCATGTCACGGAGCGACGATTTAAGGTCTGTGAAGTAATTGAGATAGACAAAGAAATAATTACGGCTGGAATTAAAACCATAGTCGGCTTTTAAACCTCGGCGGGTCAAAACCTCGGCGTAATTCTGAGCGACATTTTCCCGTGTCGGCGCATACGCCCCTACCACCACATAATATCCCGGATCGAGCTCTTTAGCGTGCTGTGCATTAGCAACTTTACCCAGGCAAAGCAATACTAGCAGAGCAAAAAGTTTAGTAAAATTCTTCATGTAAGGGACAGGCTTGGATTTACACCAATATTATCGAAAAAAAATAAATTTACAACCTTTTTAGGCCGATCTCAAGCCTTATAAGCATTTGATTGCGAGTGTGTTTTAAAGCGTTCCTGCAAAAATCCCAGCCCGTAGCCCCACAATTGTAAAAGAGCTGACGGTATCGATAAAAAAGCGATTATCAGACTATTATTTTCCAACCAGGAATGGATAAAAATGGCCGCCAGATAGAGGAAAAAAGCACTTGCTGCGACCTTAAACAAAACCATGTCGATCAAAGGCAGAAGCAACAAGGCCAGGGTCGCCAGGGTAAAAACAGAAGGAAACCAATGGGTGAGCTTTACCGCGCCGGCATGCACCCTGCCCACCAGCACCCGGCCTCGGCCAAAATTGAAAACCTGCCGATAAAATTGTTTGAAATTAAGCCGACGTTTATGAAAAACAAATGCCTCAGGGATGAGTCCTACTTTGAAGCCCTCCTTTTTCATTCTCATACTGAATTCGATGTCTTCTGCAAAGCGGTCGAACTTAAAACCACCGGTTGTTTCAAAGACTTTCCGGGATATACCCATATTGAAACTTCGTGGCTGAAACCAGCCAATCCTTTTTTTTCCGCCCCGAATGCCTCCGGTGGTTAGCACTGATGACATGGTGTAGCCCATGGCTCGCTGGAGCAAGGTAAAATCGTTATGTGCGCGGTCGGGACCTCCCCATGCGTCGTAGCGATGTTCTAACAAACCGCGGTCTACGGCTTCGAAGTATCCAGGCGGTATGACACAGTCGGAATCAAACACCACCATATACTGACCGCGGGCATTGCCGAAGCCAAAATTGCGGCTCGGACCAGGCCCTGAATTAGGTTTGAAAAAATACTGGAGCGTCAGGCGATCGCGATAGGCGTCCACCACCCTGTCGCACCTCACGGTGGATCCGTCTTCGACGATGATCACTTCAAACTCTTTTACAGTTTGTTGCGTCAGACTTTCAAGAAGCTCTTGCATTTCCTGTGGCCTGTTATAGACCGGAACAATAACCGAGTAGCGCACTGTGATCATCGGGGCAAAGTAAGTATTTGGCTGAACAAGTTACCACCCTGGAAGTCTAATTTATCGACTCTTTGGCGTCCCGATAAAAGTCCATATCCCTTACGCTGGCGTTTATTATCCCGCCTAATTAGCGCTAAATTTGTAAACCTAAACGTTAGCCCTTCCCATGAGAAGACCAGTACTACTGTTATTTACTCTCAATCTTTTTTTTATGGTAGCCCGCGGTCAGAACGCCGACAGTCTTAAAGCGCTGCTTAACGGCAATGACATTGCCGACACCTCACGGATACTTGTATTGGTCGATCTTTCTTATGAAATGCGACGCATTCAGCCCGACAGCTCCCTGGCGCTTGCCAATGAAGCGTTGGCGCTCGCTGAGAGATTAAAGTACTATAAAGGAAAAGGAAGGGCGATGCGAATGATGGGTATACAGCACTACCTGAAAGGAAATTACCAGGAAGCCTTCCGATGGTACCAACAGGCGCTCGCGTTTTCAGAACAAACTGCCGACTGGAAGAACATCGCCAACTGCTACAACAATCTCGGCAACATTCACCAAAGCCAAAGCAATTACAAACAGGCGATCGAACATTTTGAACGGTCGTTAGCAATTCGCCAGCGCATCAGCGATCAAGTGGGCGTTGCTCAATGTTATGGCAACATCGGCTCGGTGTATGATGATCAGGGTAAATTTCAAGATGCGTTGAAGTTTTTTTTAAAGGGTCTTGCTGAAAGTCGAAAGACTGGAAATAAAGAAGGCGTAGCTTCGTCATATAACAACATCGGTAGCGCCCACAAGAGCCTGGGTCATTATGAACAGGCATTGGAATATTTCTACTATGCACTGGAAGTCCGCAAGGAACGCGGCGACAAACCTGCCATAGCTTTTTCTTACAACAACATCGGCAACGTCTATCGCGACCAAGGTAACTACGAAAAAGCGCTGGAGTATTTTTTCGACGCTCTGAAGCTGCACGAAGAGTCCAACAGCAAACAAGGTATTGCCGTGACGTACACCAACATTGGCAACATTTACAAGGACCAAGGCAACTTTGAAAAAGCACTGGTCTATTTCAACAATTCATTAAAGATCAAGGAAGGCACGGGCGATAAGCGCGGCATCGCCAATTCTTATAGCGACATTGGTTCGGTGTACCACGATCAGCGACTCCATATCAAAGCCCTGGAACACCATCTAAACGCCCTGCAGCTGCGAGAGGAGATCGGCGATCAGCGCGGATTGGTGCAAGCGTGTGTAAACCTGTCTGACATTTTTATCAGCAACAAAGAATTTGACAAAGCCCTGCCATACCTTCAGCGCGGCCTCGCGTTGACGCAAGCGATCAAATCGGAAGAACTTATTGCGGCACTGCACACAAAGTATGCTTTATACTACAACATGACGACACAACCGGCACAAGCCTTCCGGGAAGCCAACCGGGCTTTGGCAATCGCGCAGACCATCGGCCATGTGGAGCAGGCCCGAAATGCCGCAGAACAAAGATATATCGCAGCGGCCATGGTGGGACAATACCGTGATGCGTTCGAAAGCCACCGCCTTTTTATCAGCCTGCGAGACAGCATTCAAAACGAAAAGAATATTCGAATATCGCTGTCGAAGGAATTTACCTTCAAAGAAGAAAAAGCAAAAATAGAACAAGAGAAAAAAGAGCTCGCCTTTGCAACCGCCAAGGAACGACAAAAACTTATTGCATACGCATTGAGCGGCGTCTCCGTTACGGTGATCTTTATTTCGATCCTCATCTATCGCAGTAACCGGCAAAAACACAAGGCCAACCGGTTATTAACCCAACAAAAAACTCAAATCGAAGAAGTCAACGTCGAGCTGGAAAAACTTAACTCTGTAAAAAACCGGATATTGTCGATCATATCGCACGACGTACGTGGACCTCTAAATTCGTTGAAGGGTGTTTTATATCTATTGGAGAACAATGCCATGTCGCCCGCCGAATTCCACAACATCATCAATAATGTAGGAAACCAGGTTGGACAGGTGAGCGATTTTCTCGATAACTTACTGCGCTGGACAAAAAGCCAGCTGGATCAGGTAAGGCCGAACCCGGAGAAGTTGTCTCTGAATTTTATCGTGGAAGAGACGATCGAGTTGCTGGCCATGAACGCGAAGAGCAAACAACTTCAGATCAGTGCAGACGTTCCCAGCGAGCTGGCTATTTATGCTGACCCGGAAATGATGAAGTTGGTGATCCGTAATTTGTTATCTAACGCCATAAAATTTTGCCATGAAAATGACAGTATCCGCATACACGCCAAGCCTGAACGGCAAATGGTAAAAGTATCGATTGAAGACACGGGCAAAGGAATAAGCAGAGAAAACATTCCGCTTTTATTTGGTCTATCGCACCTGACCACAAAAGGCACCAAAGATGAGATTGGCACCGGATTAGGTCTGACGCTTTGTAAGGAATTCGTTGAAATATCCGGCGGTAGGATCTCGGTAACCAGCGTTGAAGGCGAAGGCAGTTGCTTTCAGTTCACCGTGCCCATGGCAGACCACTCGCTGTCGTAAGTTTAACCCTATTAACCAAATACCATGAAAAGATTACTCTGGATTGCCTTGCTGACATGCCCCATGCCATTGACAGCACAAACTGCCGATTACTCCAAAGATGTTGCTTCGGTAGATGCGATCGTCGCCGCACTATACGACGTGATCTCGGGCGATCCGGGGACACCACGCAACTGGGACCGCTTCAACTATCTTTTCACCAATGACGCCAGGCTTATTCCCACTTTAAAAGACAAAGAAGGCAAGGTCGCATACCGCACCATGACACCCGCCGATTACGTGCAGATGTTTTCATCGCGCGTAGCCACCGGTTTTTTTGAACGCGAACTGTACCGTGTGACGGAAGAATACGGCGCCATAGTTCATGTGTTCAGCACCTACGAAACGAAAGAAAAGAAAGACGGCCCTGTGACCAATCGCGGGATCAACAGCATTCAGTTGTTAAAAACAAGCGATCGCTATTATGTGATGAATATTTTCTGGAGTGCAGAGGGCCATGGCTTTGCGCTGCCGGCAAAATACCTGCCTAGAAATTAAGGACGAGGAACGAAGAACGAAGAACGAGGAACGAGGCCCGTCAGGCTACGCTGTGTATTTTGGCCGATGATTAATTCAACGCTTGCAGCTTTCGGGTAGCACTCTCTTCTTCGAGGCCAACTTTGTCGATCACCAGGTAATCTCGCTTCGAGAGCGACTGCATGGCGATCATTTCGGCGAGGAAGCCTGTAAGAAACAATTGAACACCAATGACCACGGCCACAAGTGCGAGATAGAAAAGAGGCTGTTCGGAGATGTCGCGTTTCATGGGTATTTTGGAAATGAACAGCGAGTCCATTTTATCCCAGAAAAGTTTCGCAGTAAAAATGAAGCCGATCAGAAAAGAAAGTGTTCCCCACAAACCGAAGAAGTGCATGGGCTTCTGGCGGAAGCGGCTCACGAAAGAGATGGAGAGCAAGTCTAAAAATCCGTTAATGAAACGTTCGAGTCCGAATTTTGTGCGACCATATTTACGCTCCTGATGCACCACAACTTTTTCGGTGATCTTATTAAAACCGGCCCACTTAGCGATCAATGGAATGTAGCGATGCATCTCGCCGTATACCGTGATGTTCTTCACCACGGCTGAATGATAGGCTTTGAGACCACAATTAAAATCGTGCAGTTCGATGCCGGATATTTTGCGGGTGATGTAGTTAAAGAATTTTGAAGGAATGGTTTTCGACAACGGATCGTGACGTTTTTTCTTCCAGCCCGACACAAGATGAAAGCCGTCTTTGGTGATCATTTTATGCAGTTCCGGAATTTCGTCGGGACTGTCTTGCAGGTCGGCGTCCATCGTAACCACCACTTTGCCGGTGGTCATGCGAAAGCCTGTTTGCAGGGCCGCCGATTTCCCGAAGTTCCGGTTAAAACGGATGCCTTTAAAGCGGTGATCGGATTCATTGGCAGCTATTACCTTTTGCCAGGTGCTGTCAGTGCTGCCGTCGTCGATGATAATAACTTCATATGAAAAGCCGTGTGTTTGCATCACACGGCTTATCCACTGGCATAATTCAGGAATTGATTCCTCTTCGTCTTGTGCCGGAATAACAATGGAGATCTCCGGATTATTGCTCATTTAAAACGTTGGTTCTGCTCTCTTCTTCTGCGTAAAGATACTAACTATTACACCTACTAAAACACCAAAAAACAGGCCGAAGAAAATATAAATAGGCCAAAAGAGCATTCTGGTCCACTTGGCTGCCATATCGATCTGCTCGCTGGTCATGCCATTTTTCTCCATCTCCTCAGCTTGTTTTTGGTACATCATATCCATCACGGTGGTGTCGATGACGGTGGTGTAAAGGTAGGTAAATAGCCCTCCGATGATCAAAGATATCAGCGCAATCCAAAATGCGATTCCAACACCCTGACCGTAAGACATGAAACCGTCGCCGGAATCCTTATAATTCTTTTGTGCCAGCACTAGGATAGCGATAGAAAAAATCAAGCCTATCCAATTCCACGTATTGTCAAACGCATTCTGTCCGGTGAATACAAGTACGAGAAAGAACACAATCGAAATCATTGCCGATATCAATCCATACTTAACACCGACAGATCGAACGGTCACTGCTTGAGCTGCATTTTGTTCCATAATAGTTTTTTTAGTGTTTAGGTTGCCTTCTTAAAATTACCGATAAAATGATGCTTACAAAAAAGCCGATCAAAAAGCTCTGCCCGAAGTAGAGCGAAGCCAGATCGAAAGCATTAGTCGAAGGAAGCAAGGCTAAATTACGCTCGTACGTAGCTTTTCCTATTTGTTGGATGGCATCCGGCGGGTATGCTTTCAGATAGTCGGTAAACATCTTAATGTAGCTCGACACAAATTCACTATTGGCCTTCGCAAAGATCCAGATGCCGGCTGATGCCGAAAGGGCAAATGTTGCAACAAATAAAAAGGAGCTAATAACGCCCTGCCAGAAATACAATACCCCCCCATAGTAATAATCTCTTATCTCCTTGAGAGTGAAAAACATAAAGACGGCAAACAGGATTACCCGAAAATCCATGTACACCGGAATCAAAAACGGATGGCGGTCGAGATAATATAAACCGATGACCAACCCGGTGCCAAGCAAACCGGCAATCACACCATAGCGCAGCGATACTTTAATAAGAGGACTCATGCCAGGTCAAACCAATGCTTGGAGTTGTTAAATACCGCTACTGCCTTTCCGGTTAATTGCTTACCCAGCCAGGGCGAATTTCTCGATTTGGAGAAGTTCGTTTTTTCATCGAACGTCCAGACGCGGTTGGGATCAAAGAGCGTAAGGTTAGCTTTGGCTTCGACTTCGAGTTTAGGAATTTCCAAGTCTAAAACTTGGCGAGGTCCATAGGTCACCTTGCTGATCAGGTCTTCCCAGCTTACGAAGGCTGACAGGGCTGCGAGGTTAACTCCGAATGTCTGTAAATTGATAATGCCAAAATCGGCCAAGTCGAACTCCAGGTTTTTACTTTCCTCGTCGTGCGGCAGGTGGCCCGAGCAGATCACGTCTATCGTACCATCTTTCAAACCTTTGAGTAGCACATCGTTGTCAGACTTCTCCCGGAGCGGTGGATTTACTTTGTAGTTCGTATCAAAGTCCAGCAACATGCTATCATCAAGCAAGGGCTGATAGGCGGTGATATCGCAACTTACGTTAGATTTCTTTTTTGCAGCTCGGATCAACTCAAGCGATTTTGCAGTGGAGATCCTCGATAAATGCAAACGTCCGCCGGCGTAGTTGAGCAACTCCAGATTTTTGCTCACGGTGATCTCTTCGGCGATGCGCGGCATACCTTTTAGTCCCAGACGCGTGCTGTTCACGCCTTCATGCATCTGGCCGAACAGGTTAAGCCAATTGTCTTCCGGGTGGTCGATGATCACGCCGTTGAATTTCTGTACATACTGCAGTGATTTCAGCAGAATATCGGTGTGCCAAATAGGTTTTAGTCCGTCGGTGAATGCTACCGCACCAGCTTCGCGCAGGTCGATCATTTCAGTGAGTTCTTCACCTTTATTGTTGCGCGTTACGGCGGCCAACGCATGTACTTGTAAAAGTCTGTTATCGTTGCCGCGGGTAAGATAGCTGATCTCATTCTTTGTCTGTACACAGGGCGAAGTGTTGGGCAACACGGCGATTTCTGTAAATCCTCCACTCACCGCTGCCTTTGCACCGGATTCAAGGTCTTCCTTGTGTTCGAGGCCAGGGTCGCCGATAAAGGTGCCGAGATCAAACCATCCGATGGACAGCTTCATGCCTTCGGCTTTGATAACCTTGTCGGCAGAATAATTCTTATCGCCTATCTCGGCAATTCGACCGTTGGTGATGAGAACATTTTTTTCTTTTTGATGATGGGGAGAATCTGGATCGAGTATTTGAGGTGATTGAATTAAAATCTTCATCAATCTTTATTTTAGAAAGCGAATCAGTAGAACCTCCGCTAACAGGAAGACCAGTGCCAGCATTAGGGCATACTTCCACAAAGGTTTGCCCAAATATCTGGCTTTTATTTCGTTGCTGAAAGCCTCAGGGGTGTTGGCTTCAAAAATAGTGATGTTATCGCCATTGCCCATATGCATTTTTACATCGCTGCCAGAGTATTGATCCATCAGTGATTCGGCTTTATCGAGATTAAAAGCGATCAGGCTCACGGTGTCCCGGTTGGCTACCACCTTATAAAATCCCTGATTCAGGGAGAATTTGGGGATATCCATCAATACCAAGTTGCTGACCTGGCGCTGCGACGGTACAATTTCTTGCTCGCCTTTTAGTCGTAACGGCTCATCTCCGCGCAAACTATCGATGCGCAGCGCGATAAAAGTCTCCTTGAGCGTATGATAAGGTCGGAAGTCGGTCTTTTTACCGCTGGATGCCATGCGATACATGACCGGCACAAAAAGTCCGTGATTAAAAAAATCAGTGAAGCCCGCCTCCAGAGGAGAAGCCATGAGGTACAATTTCCCCGGGCGATCAAACCTGGATAAGAAGGGTTGTTCGTTCTTAAAGCGCAACAAGGCCGATCTATCGGTGCCCCAGTCGAGTAGTTTCACGGCCCGGGGCATGGCCATCGACACGGAACGCTCTTCAAAAACATTCTCAAAAAAGGGATTGCCAAAATCAGGGCGATCCAGTTCCGTCAACTCACCCGGCTCAGCCATCACCTTCAACGCCTTCGTCCCCGCCAAAGGCTGATACGATGCGGCGTTAGGATGGCTGCCTGGAATCAGCAACAGCGTACCATCTTGATCAATAAAATTACGGAGGGAAAGTACCAACGAGGGTTGGATCTGATCCAGCCCGTTCACCACCACAAGGTCGGCCTGCGACAACAGGCTATAGTTAAAATTACTTTCTGAAAATGCTTTAAAATCAAACACCTCCTGGTTGCCAAATACCCTTTCGATCGGAGTTGGTGCCGCAGCCCTTTTGATCTCCAGCACATTGACCTTGTTGCTGAAATTCAAAGCCAGATAAAATTCATTGTCAAAGCTTATGGGAAAGTCATTAAAGGTGATCACTGCCCGGTTTAAGCCGGCGAGTCCGGTGGTAAGATCGAAGCTGGTTTCGGCGAGACCACCCGGCGGAATGTTCACCGCCGCCGTACCTGCCTGAATATTGTTGATGGTAAGTTTTACGATGAGTTGGTCTACTTCCTCCTTACCGTCGTTACGCATGCGCAGTCGCAAAACATTTTTCTCTCCGCTGGTAGCGAATGGATTTTCCAAATAGGCCGAGTCCACGAAAACATTGGCCGCCGACCCAAAGCGAACCGGCACCAAATGCCAGCGCAGAGCACTGTCCCAATTCAAAGGTATTGTACCCAACGTTGATTTCTGAAGATCGGAGATCCAAAAAACCTCACTGGACCGTGACGTTTGCAATTGACTCAGCCGATCTTTGATCTCCTGCATAGACCGGCTCACGGGCGATACCCTAATCTGCGTGAGCAAATCCATCGCCTCAGATTTTGTCTTATACGAATTGGAATATGGTGCAAAATCGTTGGTGATGATCCTGTAGCGTGTGTCTGGGGGAAAAAGATTGACGACATGCTGGGCAAAATTCAGGGCGGCGTCAATACCCCTGCTTTGGTCAGGCAACTGCGCCGACATGCTCTGCGAATTGTCGATATAAAGCGCCACCTGGTGATTGGCGTTCAATTGCTCGCGCGCCGGAATTATGGGCTGCGCAAACGCAATGATCAGAAAAAACAGGAATAACAATCTTGACGCCAGAATAAGGTAGTGCTTCAATCGGCGCTTGGCTGTGGTGACTTCCTTCACCTGCTTCAGAAACCGAGTGTTGGAAAAGAATACGCGAACGGTTCTGCGAAAATTAAACAGGTGGATGAGGATGGGTATGGATAAAGCGGCTAACGCCCAAAGAAATAAAGGATAAACAAACGTCATTACACCCAAAGATAATCTCCTTTATGAAAAAGTTACTACCGCCCACCTTAAATACGTCGTGCCTCGGCGTTTGTTATGCTCCGGCTGTTTTTTTTCAACAGTCTTATGCCGCCGTTACCCCCTAAA
>JBMOKS010000357.1:8694-16285 GCA_049324355.1 Bacteroidota bacterium | reverse complement strand
GATCAAATATTAGCCTTAACTACTGAGATCATACGGCCTAATAGGAAGTTTCAAAGACGAAAGCTTAAGAAAAAGCCGCCATCGATGAACTATAAACGCCTTTAGGCTTAACTAAACGACATTGATTAGGCAATGGGGTTTATTCGTCATTCTTAGTTTTTCAAAGTCTTGGAAATCAGGCGCTAGGCATTAAAAATGACCCGAAAAAAAACGGTTGTTCCTAATGCCCAATACCTAATGCCTAACTATCTTTGCGCTCTTATACACACTCAAAAGTTAGTTTTTTTAGGTCATGGCGGGTAAATACAAAGAATACAAGGAGCTGAATTTTGCGCGGATTGCGGAAGAAGTGCTGGAATTCTGGAACAAAGAAGGTGTTTTTGAAAAGTCGGTAAGCAACCGTGAGGGTGCACCCACTTTCACGTTTTACGAGGGCCCGCCTTCTGCCAACGGAACGCCCGGTATTCACCATGTAATGGCCCGTACGATTAAGGATATCTTCTGCCGCTACAAAACTTTACAGGGATTTCAGGTGAAACGCAAAGGTGGCTGGGACACGCACGGGCTCCCCGTAGAACTGCAGGTAGAAAAGCTGCTCGGCATTACCAAAGACGACATCGGCCGTAAGATTTCCATCGAAGAGTATAACAAGAAATGCCGCGAAACGGTGATGATGTACAAAGACCAGTGGGACGATCTAACCCGTAAAATGGGATATTGGGTCGACCTCAAGGCGCCCTATATCACCTACGAAAAAGAATACATCGAATCGCTGTGGTGGATATTGAAAGAATTGTATGACAAAAAATTGTTGTACAAAGGCTACACCATTCAGCCTTACTCACCTGCAGCGGGAACCGGTCTCAGCTCGCACGAGTTGAATCTGCCCGGTTGCTACAAAGACGTGAAAGACACGTCGATCGTAGCCCAGTTTAAGGTGAAGCATAATTCGAAATCGGAGTTCCTGTTCAAAAGCACGTCGAATGAAGACGTATTCATCCTCGCGTGGACTACTACACCGTGGACACTCCCGTCGAACACAGCGTTGGCCATTGGCGAGAAAATCAACTACGTTCAGATCGACACCTTCAACCAGTACACCCACAAACCGGTGAGCGTCGTGTTGGCGAAAGACCTGGTTGGAAAATATTTCTCCGAAAAAAATAAGGACCTGAAACTTGAAGACTACAAGCCGGGCGACAAAGCCATCCCGTTCCATGTTGTTCAGGAATTTTCCGGAAAACAACTCGTAGGCATCGCGTACGAACAGTTGATGCCCTATCTGCAACCGCTGTACAATGCCGATAAAGCATTCCACGTGGTGGCCGGCGATTTTGTAACGACTGAAGATGGTACCGGCGTGGTGCACGCATCGCCCACATTCGGTGCCGACGACTTCCGCGTAGCCAGGCAACACGACATTCCTCCGATCACCATCAAAGACGAAGCTGATAATGAAGTTCCGACCGTTGATAAGAAAGGAAAATTCGTTACAGCGATCGGTAAAAAACTTCAGGAGGGCATCGCGCGGTTCCACATCAAGACGCACAAAGTGCTGGAAGCCGATGATTTTTATGTTAAGAACTACACCAACGAAGATGAAGCACACGCCGATTACAAAACAACGGATGTGATCATCTCGATCATTCTGAAAGAAGAGAACAAAGCGTTCAAAGTAGAAAAATACGAACACACCTATCCGCACTGCTGGCGAACCGATAAGCCTGTGTTGTACTATCCGCTCGACTCATGGTTCATCAGAACCACGGCATTGAAAGATAAAATGGTGCAGCTGAACAGAACGATCAACTGGAAACCGGAATCTACCGGCACCGGCCGTTTCGGCAACTGGCTCGAGAACCTGGTAGACTGGAACCTGTCGCGCTCACGTTACTGGGGAACGCCGCTACCGATCTGGCGAACCAAAGACGGCAAAGAAGAAGTTTGCATCGGCTCGATCGAGCAACTGAGCAAAGAAATTGAAAAATCGATCGCAAAAGGATTGATGACAAAGAATCCGCTCGAAGCCGGCGATCTGCATCGCCCGTATGTAGACGATGTGGTGTTGCTGGGCTCTTCGGGTGAGCCCATGTATCGCGAGCCCGATCTTATAGACGTTTGGTTCGATTCGGGTGCGATGCCCTATGCACAGTGGCACTATCCATTCGAGAATAAAGACATCTTCGAAAAAAATTACCCGGCAGATTTCATCTCCGAAGGCGTAGATCAGACACGCGGCTGGTTCTTCACCCTGCATGCCATCGCCGTATTGCTGAGTGAGTGCAGCCCCGAAATTAAGGCGGTTAACAAAGATGTAAACAATCCGGGTGTATCGTTTAGAAATGTTGTGTCTACCGGTCTTGTGCTGGACAAAAATGGAAACAAAATGTCCAAGCGCCTGGGCAACGTGATCAATCCATTTGAGGCATTGTCGAAGTACGGCGCCGATGTGGTGCGTTGGTATATGATCGAAAATGCACCGCCGTGGGATAACCTGAAGTTCGACTTCGATGGTATCGTGGAAGTTCAGCGCCGTTTCTTTGGAACGCTGCTGAACACATACTCGTTCTTCGCTTTATACGCCAACATCGATGGCTTTGTAAAAGATGAAATGAACACAGGAGACGCGCGCCACCTCACCAACCTCGATCGTTGGATACTCTCCAAACTTCAATCGCTGATCGTCGAAGTCTCAAAGGCATTCGATGAATACGAACCCACGCGCGCGGCTCGTGCTATCCAGGAGTTTGTGAACGATCATCTGTCAAACTGGTATGTGCGTCTGAACCGTAAACGTTTCTGGAAACCTGCCCGCCAGGAGGAGGAATCAGCGCAGGCAGGCAGGGGCGAAATGAGCCCCGACAAAAAAGCTGCTTACGAAACACTGCATGAGTGTATCCTGGTTACTTCGCAGCTCATGGCTCCTATTGCGCCATTCTTCAGCGAATGGCTGTATCGAAACTTGACCGAAAATATACGCGACAAGGCAATAGCCAACAATACACCGCTTCGTCATGCGTCTTTGCATTTAACAGACCTCACCAAGCCGGAAACAGATCGTATCGATATTGAACTCGAAAGATCGATGGACTATGCTCAGCGTATTTGTTCGCTGATCCACTCCATCCGCAAAAATCATAAGATCAAAGTACGTACGCCGCTTCAGAAAGTGCTGTTGCCTGTTCTAGACGATTTGTTTGCCAAGCGCGTAAAAACCGTGGAGGAAATCATTTTGGCCGAAGTCAACGTTAAAGCCATAGAATACATCGATGACACCTCGGGCATACTGGTGAAAAAAGTGAAGCCCAATTTTGCCAAACTGGGCAAACAATACGGCCCGAAAATGAAAGAAGTTTCTGCCGTGGTCAATGCCTTCACAAAAGAAGACATTGCCGCGCTGGAAAAGAATGGACAGCTGGCTAAAGGCGGCTTTGATCTCGTGCTCGACGATGTATTGATCAGCTCAGAAGATATCCCGGGTTGGGCTGTAGCTACCGAAGGAGGGGTTACCGTTGCGTTGGATATCAACATCACCGAAGACCTGAAGAAAGAAGGTATCGCGCGCGATTTCGTGAATCGTGTACAAAATCTTCGTAAGGATATGGGTCTTGAAGTGCTCGACAAGATCGGCATCGAAGTGGAGAAGGATGGAGAGTTTGTTACTGCCGCACTAAATGAATTCAAAGACTACATCAGCACCGAAACTCAAGCCCTTTCTCTCGAGCTGAAAGAAAAAATCGCCGACGGCGCTGAAGTGGATATGGATGAGTTTGTGCTGAAAGTTAAGATCAGTGTTAAGAAATGAGATTTGGCCTTGTCATTTTAATACTGCTTACCAGTCTGAGTTCATTCGCTCAGCGCGATTCATTGAAATTCTGGAATGGCGAGTACATGGTGATCAGTAATGACTCGGTTATATATCCAAGCGCAACGAATGGTGTTTTTACGATTGTTGAAAGTCGCGCTGAATATCCGGGAGGCAATGAAGCATTTGATCAATACATTGCTGCAAATATGGTAGTCCCAGACGAACTCAAAGGTGAAGAGTCTAAGGGAATAGTTAAAGTTCTCTTTACGATCGGGAAGGATGGATTACCCAAAAATATTATTGTGCAAGGTGATACAACATTAGGGCGCGGTCACGAGGCGCTTCGGCTCATTCGAAGTATGCCGCGGTGGAAGCCGGCCCATCAACACAGTAAAATAGTTCCGATGAGATTGGCTTTACCCATCTCATTCAATTTAGAAAGTAGAGAAAACTAGAAATGAAGACCTATAAATATTTCCTGCTCGCCTTTTTTGTGATCGCCATCGATCAGGCGTCGAAACTTTTGGTGCATCACAACATGTACCTGCACCAGGAGATCAATGTCATTGGCGAATGGTTCAAACTTCACTATCTGCTCAACCCAGGTATGGCATTTGGCATCCGTTGGAACAATGAATTCGGAAAATTGATGCTCACTGCCTTTCGCATAGTGGCTATGTTTGGCATAGGGTACTATTTATGGAAGATGTCTATGCGACAAGCCCACTCCGGCTTTTTATGGTGCATGGCGCTGATCCTGGGCGGTGCCGTAGGCAACGTGATCGACAGCACGTTTTATGGTGTACTATTGGAAAATCACCCCGTGGGGTCGCCCTCGCCCTGGTTTCATGGCCAGGTGATCGATATGCTGTTCTTCCCCATCTTTGAGTTCTACTGGCCCGAGTGGATGCCGTATGTCGGCGGTAACTACTTCCTTTTCTTCAGTCCGGTTTTCAATATTGCCGACTCTTCGATCTTTATCGGCGTGGTCACCATCTTATTATTTCAGCGCAAGTTCTTCAAAGACCGTTTTCACCACCACGACGAGTCCGAAATGCCTGAGAAAAATACAGGTTTAAACGGCGAAGTGGTCAGGGCCGAAAGTCCGATCCAGGGCGAGTCTAAAAGCTCGGAGTCTGTGTCATGATCGCCGACGCTACAAGCTGAGTCAAGCCAGAAACTTAAAGCTCGCCGCCAGCACATCCCGCTAACGTAGGGACCCATTTTTTTATTGTTTTTCCGCTCAAACAAGAATTTCCGTTCCGGGTAATTGGAGGTTAGCCAAATTCATTATTCTTCTTACTTTTACGGCTTAATTAAGTTTAACCTAACCTAAAACAATACCAATGAGCTTGTTTGCTAAAAAGTCTTTAGCGCTACTACTTGCCCAGGCCGACGATTCCGAGAAGGGATTGAAGCGTACACTCGGAGCTGGCAATCTGGTTGCCTTAGGCATCGGTGCCATTATCGGCGCCGGATTATTTGTCCGAACCGCTGCGGCAGCAGGTATGCACGCAGGTCCGGCAGTAACCATTTCATTTATTATCGCGGCTATAGGCTGCGCTTTCGCGGGATTATGCTATGCGGAATTTGCATCGATGATCCCCATCGCCGGAAGTGCTTACACCTATGCCTACACCACCATGGGCGAAATTGTTGCCTGGATCATTGGCTGGGCTCTTATTTTGGAATATGCCCTCGGTGCTGCCACCGTTTCCATCGCATGGAGTGAATTCTTAAACAAGCTCGTTGATGGAGGCATACCCTACGAATGGTGCCACTCTCCGTTCGAGTCCGCCCTGGATGCGAACAACGTGCTTCACCACGGTATCGTGAATGCCCCCGCACTCTTCATATTGTTGATGTTGTCTCTACTGCTGATCAAAGGCACACAGGAATCAGCTTGGGTAAACGTGCTGATCGTTATCGTTAAAGTAACGATCGTGTTGATCTTTATTGCCATCGGATGGCAGTTCATCAAGCCTGAAAACCACATTCCTTACATGATCCCTGCCGACGCTCCTGATGCGATATTGCCAAATGGCGATCCTTACAGCTACAAAGGCATTTTCGATCACGGCTTTGGTGGCGTGTTGAGAGGTGCTGCGATCGTATTCTTTGCCTTCATTGGTTTCGACGCCGTATCCACTGCTGCACAGGAAGCCAAGAACCCTAAGAAAGATATGCCTATCGGTATATTGGGTTCGCTCGTAGTGTGTACCATCCTGTATGTACTCTTCTCTTATGTGTTGACCGGCGTTGCGCCTTACACCGACTTCGTAAAAGAAGGCAAGGAAGCTTCTGTAGCCTATGCTATCGATGCCTACATGCCCGGTTATGGATGGCTGTCTAAACTGATCACCATCGGTATCCTGGCAGGTTTCTCGTCGGTAATACTTGTGATGCTTTTAGGACAGAGCCGTGTGTTCTTCTCTATGTCGAACGATGGCTTGTTGCCGAAAGTGTTCTCTGAACTCCACCCCAAATTCAGAACGCCTTATAAGTCAAACCTGTTGCTGTTCTTGTTCGTGGGGACTTTCTCTACGCTGATCCCCGGCGATATCACCGGTAACCTGACCAGCATTGGTACTTTGTTAGCCTTCGTGTTGGTATGTATTGGCGTCATCATCATGAGAAAATCCGATCCGGTAACACCACGCCCGTTCAAAACTCCACTGGTTCCGCTGGTGCCAATCTTGGGGGCTATCGTGTGCACCGCGATGATCGTTTCCTTGGATCACGTTACACTGATCTCAGCGTTTTGCTGGATGGTGCTTGGCCTGATCATATACTTTACCTATAGCAAAAACCACAGCTTGCTGAAGTAAGAAGCAGTAAAAACTGATGATAAAAAAAGGGCTCACTCGAGCCCTTTTTCTTTCATCTTATGGAATTCGCGGAAGCGCCTCACGATCGAGAGCACAAAGCCTGCCATGAGCACCAGGGTTCCCAACCAAAGAATATTGATCAGCGGCTTTTCCACAGCCTTGATCACCACCCAATCTTTCTGACGGGTGTTGATGCCGATCGTAAACTCGCTGGTTTCGGGGTGAATATTGATCAATGAAAAACTTAAACCCAGATCGCCGATCTCTTCAGGAATGCGCGCCACCATCCTGTTTTTGATCATAAATATGGGCTCGGCAAAATAATCGCCTTTTTCACCTCGTACACGGATCTTGGCCTTAACAGCTACGTCTTCTGCTGTGAGGTTATAACCAGGCACCTCATAGATCCTGTCGATAGATTCCAGCACAGTCACATAATCATTGGCATAAAAGTCTTTTGCCAATCTGGTCTTGATCTCCTCCGTCTTACTCCATTCGAGTTCCTCTGCCGGATTCATCACCGACGACACGTGTGTATAAAGATCTGCCTTTACTGTTCTGTAAATATCAGGCGACGCAAGAAGCCCGCCCATGTCGGGATTAATTTGCGCGCGAGGATACAGCATGTATTTCTTCCGGCCCTTTCTTAGTTCGATCTGGTAAAAAGTATTTTCTCCGCGAATATCGATGCTGTCATTCAGCCCGTATACTTTTTTTCCGTTTAGGATAATATCTCTTTTGGCGACTACCACGTCCCTGTCGGCCGTTGCCATGACATCACGTTTTGAAATATAGCCTGAATAAAACCGTGGCTCTACCATTTCTCCGCGATATTCAATGTCATAACCCCACATCGACCGCGGCTCATTCACAAAGAGCAACAGATTATCGCGGTTGAAATCTTCACTCAGCTCGTTCGATATCAACATGCCGGTATTGTTCAGCGATACAATTT
>JBMOKS010000357.1:0-8684 GCA_049324355.1 Bacteroidota bacterium | reverse complement strand
GAAGAAAACATAATACCGAGCAGCATCATGCCCGCACCTATATGCGCAATAGCCCCGCCCGACAATACCGGACTGGACCGCAGCAGCGAGATCAGGATAGTAGCGTTTGCAACAACGGCAAATACACTCGCCAAGGTCAAGACAATATATTGTGCCGTAACGATTTTGGCTGCCGTGATGATCACTGCAAACAACAGCGCCGAGAGCAGCGCAGGTGGCAGCAATTCTTTTTTCAATTGAACTTTATCTGCATTTCGCCACCAGAAAAATTGAGCGAAGCCCGAAAGGATTGCGACAAGAACTGCAAACCATAGTTGGAAGTTGGAATAAAATTGAATGGCGTCGGCACGTGGTGCACTGTTGCCGGCGCCACCAAACCATTTCGCGATGGCATTATATACCGGCTTCGAGGTTTCGTGCAAGACCTGAGCACCCATACCAACCAAAATCAAAACACCGATAAATATCCATAACTCGCGCGAGTAGAATGAAATCGATTTGTCTGTGGAGGGGATGTCGCGCCAGCGCACGATCAGCAACACGAATGAAACCAGGAAGAAGAAGCTTAGGTAAGCCAACAACTGCCCTGATAATCCAAGATCGGTAAATGAATGCACCGAAGACTCTCCGAGAATGCCGCTGCGGGTCAGGAATGTAGAATACAATATTAATACGAAGGTGGCGATAATTAGAAACATGGAAGTGCGCAAAGCGGTCTCGCTGTTCTTATATGTGATCATCGTGTGAATAGCGGCGATGAGAATAAGCCAGGGCACATACACTGCGTTCTCCACCGGATCCCAATTCCAGTATCCGCCAAAATTCAAAGTTTCATACGCCCAATATCCACCCATAAGAATTCCTAGTCCGAGAATAGCGCCGCCGAAAAGTGTCCACGGTAGCGCGGGGCGAACCCACTCCGTGTAACGTTTCAACCAGAGCCCGGCGATACAAAACGAAAAGGGCACCAGTGTTGAGGCAAAACCCAGGAATAAAGTCGGCGGATGAATGACCATCCAGTAGTTCTGCAAAAGGGGATTGAGGCCATTACCGTCTAGTGGAATAAATTCGGGTTGTGATTTAAATATGGGCGCCTGCATCACATCTCTAAGCAAAATAAAAGGTGAGCTGCCCAGTTTTAGATTCAAGCCGGGTATCACCACACCCAGGATCATGGAGGCAAGAAAAGCCTGCACAACGGCAAACACGGTCATCACGGGTGCTTCCCAGAATTTGTTGGTATTGATCAATATAATGCCCAACACTGCATGCCAAAACATCCACAGCATGAAACTCCCCTCCTGGCCATTCCAAAAAGTGGAGATCAGATAATAGCCGGGCAGTTTTCTGTCGGAATAGCTGTAAGCGTAGTGATATTCGAAGTAGTGTTTGCCGATGATGACAAACAGCGTTATACAAATACCAAGCACGGCAGCGGCATGCACGTAGAAGCTAATTTTGCCGTTGATCAGCCACGCATTTTTATGCTCCAGCGCCGTAGACGTAACCGCCCTGAAATACGAAAAGCCAGCGACCAGCGAAGTGATAAATGAAGTAATGACGAAAAGATGACCCAGGTCACCTACAAAGTAATGCATCATAGCGAGGTGTGAATTACGAGATACGAAGTACGAAGTTGGTGAGCCATTCGCAAGGGGCTCTTTAAACGTTTATTTTCTGCTCCTGGTACTTGGATGGACATTTTAGCAGGATCTTGCTGGCTTTGAAACTATCGCCGTGGTAAGCGCCAATAACGACAACTTTTTCCGAACGTTTGAAATCGGCTGGCATGGGCTGACCATACTCAACTTTCTGTTCTTTGCCCTTTTCATCCACCATGATAAATGAAAACGAAACCTTATCGGCCCCTTCTTCAATACCTACGATCTGACCATTATTATCTTTCTTTAATTCTCCGACAACGTGCAGGTCTTTAGTACGGCCGGCAGTTGCCATGGTATAAGCCTCGCCAAAGCTGACATACGTGCTGGTATCGCCGGCAGTGGTAATGATAATGCCGATGGCCACAGCTATAACGATGATGATTAAAATATGCGATTTTTTCATAGACCCAATCCCTTTTTACCGACCTGTAAAGGTAGTTAGGGAATGACGAATTACGAATGATAAACGGGGAATTTAAATGCCAAAACCCATCTCTGCAGCTGGCTTAACGCCTTGCTTGGCTAAAAAAGTTTAAAGGATAAAGTTTAGAGTGAAGGCATGCCTACTGACCAATGCCTGACGCCTAATTTTTACTGATTTTTCTCCTTAACCTGGCCTTCCACTTTTTTGATCTTACGGTCCAGCAAGAACAAATAGGCGAAGAAACCGGCCAGTACAATGGCGACCATGACCACCACCACGTAGATTTTGCCATCGGCGCGGAGAGGGTCGGCGGATTCTGCGGGTTGTTGGGCCTGAGCGAAGACGAACGAGTGGAGGGAGGCGCAAAACAGCAAAAATGTAAACACGTATCGCATAGTTTTTTTAAAAGTCTAATTTTTCTGAGATCATCTTAACTCTGACCCGGAGGTTTGTGATCCATAATCCCACTAAAAACCATCCTACCACTGCCGGATAAAATACCAGGCGCATGTTTCCGTCCATATCGTATTGATTGAACCCCGGATTGCCTTCGGCGCCGGGATGCAGCGAATCCGCCATTCGGGGCAGAATAAACACCAGCGGTATCATGGCAGCGAAAGCAAAAATATTATAAACCGCACTCAGCTTACCCCGCTGATCGGCGTTTTCCAGCGACCCGCGGAGTACGAAATACGCCAGGTAAACGAGCATGGCCACCGAAGCCCCGTTTTGCTTGGGGTCCCAGGTCCAGGGCGAGCCCCATGTATAATTGGCCCAAAGCATGCCTGTTAGGAGGCCGAGTATTCCGAAAATAATGCCAACGTTGGCAAACTCCACCGAACGAACGTCATCTTCAACAGCAGATGTGCGCAGGTGGCGAATGGCAAAATACGTGGAGATGGCAAACAAGCCCGTCATTCCAAACCACATGGGCACGTGAAAATACACACCACGGATAGTTTGGTCCAGGTTGCCGCCAGGATCTGGTACGTTTACCAGAAAACCACCTATGTGAACGTAGAACAGAAGAACAACTGCCAATATTTTAACCCACAGTTTCATAGAGTTGGCTAAAAAGAGGATGAAGGGCAGACAGCTGCCGTGATTTTTTAGCTCCGCCAAATATACGGGAAGAGCAGGTAAGCGAGGGCGGTGAGGATGCAATTTATTGCAAATAAATTCAGCAACTCATCCGTGCTCGCAGCACGCTCCAGGCCATCAAGCACGTTTTTCGTCGCCCTGATAGCCATTAACAAAATCGCTATTACAATCGGAAAGCTCAGCACCGCCATGAGGATATTACTGTTGTTCGCTTTGGAAGCTATACCCGATATCAGGCTCAAGGATGCCGAAAAACCAAATGAAGTCAACACCAATGTGGTCAGGAATGTGAGCTTGTCCGCTACCGGGCTTTGAATGAAAAGAGAAAAAAAGAAATATCCGGCAAGCGACAATACAAGGCACAATATCGTATTGTAGATGATCTTCGAAATAATGATCGCCTGAGGGCTCACCACAGAATAGTAATAGATCACGATCCCTTTTTTTTCGCCGATAAAACTTTTGGCAACGCTGTTCACCACCGAAAAAAGAATGGTGAGCCAAAACAACGCAGACCACGTGGCTTCGTTCAGGGTATTGTTTCGCAAGCTGAAAGTGAGATAACAAATGAAGATCAGGCTGACCAAATAGAGCCCGATGCCGGATATAACTGACTTGCGCCTTAGCTCAAGCGTAAATTCTTTGGCCAGTAGTACACGTAAGACCTGAAGGTTCAAAGTTTATGACTCAGTTTTCCTTGAGCCGCAAGTTAAGCGAATGCACGAAGAGCACAATGGTGGCCAGCACGATTCCGGCCAGCAAAGATCCTAACAGAATGACCTCCAGTCGGGGCTTGATGGGCTTTCGGTGAGCCGTAAAATTGTCTATAACCTTGATGCTGTTCACCAGCTCCAAAGAATTCTCATAGTCAAGCTGTTGTTTATACAATTCAACAGAACGTGAAAATGGGTTTGTCGGATCCAGTAAGTATAACCCTGCGTCGGGTTTATATTGCCCCAAAGCTATTTTCTCTTTCAAAGCGTCAAGCTTGGCGATTTCGGATTTAACCTTGGCTATAAGGTTGGCAAAATAACGACGCTTTTGGTCGACCTTAAATTTTACAAATTCATTGTTTTCAAAATACCTGATGATTCCTTTTTGCAGGTCAGGAAGAATACTGTTATCCGTAACCTCAACGGTCACCATAAGGTTCAGCCGTTTATCTTCCTCCAGCAGCACCGTTTCGCGATCAAGCACGCCCTCGATCCTGACCATTTTCACATGCCGGGCCTGGTCGGGCGTGAGGCTTAGCCTTTCAGCCAGGGTCTGATAATTGCCCTCCCGGATCAGGGTGCCGAATTTTTCGGCCAGCTTGCCTGCATAAGTTTCGGTAAGAATATCAGACAAGATGATCATTTTGCTTTGCCAGACCTTTGGACTGATGAAATACAACAATGATCCAAGGCCTAGGCTTACCACAAAACATAGGATCACTTTGATGCGATTCTGACGCACAGCCCTCACGACGCCGCCCGCCAGATCAAATAAATCGATTTCGTCGCTACGTTTTGAAGTTTCCATAGTGGCCGCAATTTTATAGAAATTATCACAAAGTTTTCAGTACCTAAAGATTTATTTAGTTTTGCAGCTTATTGTTCATTACAAATCGATTAATTCAAGGTTAA
Source organism: Bacteroidota bacterium (assembly GCA_049324355.1). GTDB lineage: Bacteria > Bacteroidota > Bacteroidia > Cytophagales > Cyclobacteriaceae > Chryseosolibacter. The sequence continues at coordinate 3,870 of JBMOKS010000357.1, read as the reverse complement.
AATGCCTTTTTCCGACACCATTTTAGTAACAGGATCAGCCGGGTTCATTGGTTTTCATCTCTCTCAAAAACTCCACGACGCAGGATATCAGGTTGTCGGTATCGACGACATCAACGACTACTATGATGTTAACCTGAAACAGTCACGTTTAAAGCTGCTGAAAGAGAATAAGAATTTCACTTTTCGTCAAGTGAACCTCACCGAAAAAAATGGTATCGATAAACTTTTCAAGGAATATAATTTTTCGACCGTTATCAACCTGGCGGCCCAGGCGGGCGTGCGTTATTCGTTGATCAATCCCTATGCCTACCTCGAAAGCAACATGCACGGTTTTCTCAACGTCCTCGAAGCATGCCGGCATGCCAAGACCAAACACCTGATCTACGCATCGTCGAGTTCGGTATATGGCGCAAATAAAAAAATGCCGTTCTCCATTCACCACAATGTAGATCACCCTATTTCACTTTATGCGGCATCGAAGAAATCAAACGAACTGATGGCGCATACCTATTCGGCACTGTATGGATTGCCCACCACGGGCTTGCGTTTTTTTACAGTGTATGGCCCTTGGGGCAGGCCCGATATGGCCATGTTCCTCTTCACCAAAGCCATCCTCGAAGGCAAGCCGATAGACGTGTACAACCACGGAAAAATGAAACGTGATTTTACGTATATCGACGACATTACCGAAGGCATCGTACGGCTCGTTTCTAAACCTGCTACAGCAAACAAAGACTGGAGCGGCATGAGCCCCGATCCGGCAACAAGCTTTGCTCCATACCGTATTTACAACATCGGTAACAACCAGCCTGTTGAACTGATGCGGTTCATCGAAGTGATTGAAGAAAAATTAGGCAAGAAAGCAGTCAAAAATATGTTACCCATTCAGGAGGGGGATGTTCCAGAAACATTCGCCGATGTTGACGACCTGATACGGGATGTAGGATTCAAACCCGCCACACCGATTGAAACCGGCATCGGCAAATTTATAGATTGGTATCTCGAATATTACAAGTAGTATCGCTCAATGGAAAAAATTGGCATCATCGGCCTGGGCTACGTGGGACTTCCACTGGCCGTAGAATTCGGAAAAAAAACAGACGTCATCGGGTTCGACATCAACGTCGGTCGCATCGATGAACTGAAAAACGGTTACGACCGTACCAAAGAGGTTGATGCCAATGAACTGGCACATGCGAAACTGCTGAAGTTCTCTTCCCAGATCGATGATCTAAAAACGGCAAATTATTTTATCGTCACTGTACCCACGCCCATCGACGATTTTAAAAAGCCCGACCTTCGCCCGCTGGAAAGCGCAAGTAAGACAGTTGGCAGCGCCTTGAAGAAAGGCGATATCGTCATTTACGAATCTACCGTATACCCTGGCTGCACCGAAGAGATCTGTGTTCCGATACTGGAAAAGGTCAGTGGCTTGAAATTTAACACCGACTTCTTTTGTGGATACTCTCCTGAACGAATCAACCCCGGCGACAAACTGCACCGTGTCACGACCATCAAAAAAGTGACCAGCGGCAGCACACCCGAAATTGCGGATAAGGTAGATCAGCTTTACAAAAAAATCATCATTGCCGGAACGCACAAAGCCTCGTCTATAAAAGTTGCCGAAGCTGCCAAAGTGATTGAGAACTCTCAGCGCGATGTAAACATTGCCTTCGTAAATGAACTCGCCCTCATCTTTGAACGCATCGGCATCGACACCCACGAAGTATTGGAAGCCGCCGGAACAAAATGGAATTTCCTACCCTTTAAACCCGGACTTGTAGGAGGCCATTGCATCGGTGTGGATCCTTACTACCTCACGCACAAAGCCGAAAGCCTCGGCTATCATCCTGAAGTGATTCTTTCCGGAAGAAGGATCAATGATAACATGGGCGTTCACATTGCCAACAGTGTGATCAAGCTGATGGCCCAAAACGATCTCCCAATCAACAAAGCACCGGTGCTCATTCTCGGCATTACATTCAAGGAGAATTGCCCCGACATCCGCAACAGCAAGGTGGTGGACGTGGTACGCGAACTTCAAAGCTTCGGCACCGTTGTAGATATTTACGATCCACAAGCCGAAACTGACGAAGTAAAACATGAATACGGACTACACCTCGTAAAGGCCCTCGATAAAAAATACGATGCTATTATTTTAACAGTAAGTCACAGTGAGTTCAATTCTTTGAACTGGAATGGCATCAGGCACAATAAAACCGTGGTCTACGATGTTAAGGGATTTTTGGACCGGAAAACAATAACTGCACGTCTATAACATGAGTCAAAAGAAAGTTCTCGTTACCGGAGGAGCCGGATACATTGGCGCACACACTGTGGTGGAGTTGATGCAGGCCGGGTATGACCCTGTGATCATCGACAACCTGTCGAAAAGCGACAGAACCCTGTTGAATGGCATTGAAAAAATCACCGGCAAGCGTCCTAATTTTCATCAGGGCGATTGTGTTGATAAAAGTTTTTTAACGCGGATCTTTCAGTCGCAGGGACCATTCTCTTGCGTATTGCACTTTGCCGCCTATAAATCTGTTGGTGAATCTGTAGAGAAACCTTTGGAATATTATCGCAATAATCTGGACTCCATGGTTGTTCTGCTCGAAGTGATGAAGGAGAATAACGTTCAGGATTTTATTTTCTCCTCTTCCTGCACGGTATACGGGCAGCCTGATAGTATTCCTGTAAATGAAAACGCTCCATTCAAACGGGCTGAATCACCCTACGGCGCCACAAAACAAATGTGCGAGCGTATTCTGGAAGACGCTTATCGCACCGGCTTCCGCGTTGTATCGCTTCGCTATTTCAATCCGATTGGCGCACACCCTACCGCCCTGTTGGGTGAGCTTCCCATCGGAACACCCAACAATCTTGTACCCTATATCACACAAACTGCCGCAGGCAAACGGCCGAAGCTCACGGTATTCGGCAGCGATTACACTACGCCCGACGGCTCTTGTATCCGTGATTTTATTCACGTGGTAGACGTAGCCATCGCCCACGTTAAGGCTATGGAGTACCTGAATAAGCTGAAAGCGGGAACTGCCTATGAAGTTTTCAATTTAGGAACCGGCATCGGCGTCTCGGTGCTTCAAGTGATTGAGGCTTTTAAGCGTGTTACAGGCGTAAGTCTGCCCTATGTGATCGGCCAAAGACGACCGGGCGACGTTGAAAAAGTTTATGCCGACCCCAGCCGTTTGAACTCAGCTTTCAACTGGAAAACAAAGTTCTCCATGGACGAAGCCCTGCTCCACGCCTGGCAGTGGGAGCAAAAATTAACCGACTAAAACCTGTCGGTTGAGAAAAGCCGACCTTGTTTAAAATATATTTCATGGATACGATAAAAATGGTCGATCTGCAGACGCAATATCTCCACATCAAAAAAGAGATCGACGCAGCCATTGAAAAAGTTCTGATGTCAACAGCCTTTATTCAAGGCCCCGACGTGAGCGAATTTGCAGAATCGTTGAGACTGTACATGCAAGCAGGAAGCGTGATACCTTGCGCCAACGGAACCGACGCCCTTCAGATCGCTATGATGGCGCTCGACCTCAAACCCGGTGACGAGGTGATCCTTCCCGTGCATACCTACGTAGCCACGGCAGAAGTAATTGCTTTGTTGGGATTGACGCCGGTGTTTATCGACGTCGACGCCAACACATTCAATATCGAAGTCAGCCACCTCGAAAACAAGATCACGGAGAAAACCAAAGCTATCGTTCCTGTGCACTTGTACGGACAGTGCGCCGACATAGAGCCCATTTTGAAGATCGCAGCGAAACACAAGCTTCACGTAATCGAAGATGCGGCGCAGGCGCTAGGAGCTGAATATACTTTTACCGATGGAACACACCGGAA
>JBMOKS010000356.1:7240-16289 GCA_049324355.1 Bacteroidota bacterium | reverse complement strand
CGGAGCCATTGGGGCCTGTAATGGCGTAAGTCGTCCCACTCGAAAATGTATAGCTGATATTCTTAAAGATCCATTCACGATTGAAACGTTTACTGAGATCTTTGATAGCAATGGAAAAACCAGACCGAGGTGATGGTCTGTTGAATTGATCGGCCGACTTAGATTTTGATAATTGTTCCAATGACAAGTTTCAAATTAAACTTGTAAGTACTTTACGCACTTTAATCATTTCCGCCATAGCCCTTCATGATGCCACGTTCTGACGAGCGAATGAATTCCACAATATAGTCGCGTTCAGTGCTCGAAGGGATTTCTTTTTCCACAATTTCCATCGCTTTGGAATTGTTTAGGCCCTTTAAAAAGACGTACCGGTAGATCTCCTGGATTTCGCTGATCTTTTCAGAAGTGAAGCCACGTCTTCTGAGTCCTACCGTATTGATGCCCGCATAGGTGAGCGGTTCGCGTGCGGCCTTGGTAAATGGTGGAATGTCTTTGCGAACCAGCGATCCGCCTGATACCATCACGTGAGCTCCGACCTTAACAAACTGGTGAAGTGCGCTTGCCCCACCGATAATGGCCCAATCGTCGATGGTTACATGGCCTGCTACCTGCACGGCATTTACCAATATGCATTGATTGCCGATGAGGCAATCGTGGGCTACGTGCACATAGGCCATGAGCAAACAGTTCTTCCCGATTGAAGTTTTGAACTTGTCGGTTGTGCCGCGGCTAATCGTAACGAATTCGCGCACCACGGTATTATCGCCGATATGAGTCTCTGTCTTTTCGCCGGCGAATTTCAGGTCCTGCGGAACAGACGATATGGAAGCACCAGGATAGATCTTGACGTTTTTTCCCAGTCGGCTGCCGTCCCAGATCACGGCGTTGGCACCAATCCAACTTCCGTCGTCTATAACAACATCTTTTTGAATGGTGGCAAATGGCTCAATGATAACGTTGTTACCAATTTTGGCTTCGGGGTGTACGTTGGCTAAGGGGAATCGGCTCATGAATCTTTACGAACAATGCTGGCAGTCATAGTACCTTCACAAACTAGTGTATTGCCCACGAATGCGCGGCCATACATTTTGGCAATACCTCGCTTGATTGGAGCAACCAGGTCACATTGAATGACCATCGTATCGCCGGGAAGTACCATTTTTCTGAATTTCATATTTTCAATTCCAAGGAAGTATGTCCAGTAATTGTCCGGATCGGGCACGGTATTCAATACCAAAATGCCACCGATCTGCGCCATGGCTTCGATCTGCAGCACACCTGGCATCACGGGATTACCTGGGAAGTGTCCCTGGAAAAAGTATTCGTTAGCGGTTACGTTCTTCACACCGGCAACGCTTTCATTATCGAGATAAATGATCTTGTCGATCAGCAGGAAAGGGTACCGATGAGGAAGTGTAGCGGTGATTTTATTGATATCCATCACCGGGGGTAGGCTAGGATTGTAGCGTGGACGTCCCTGCTTGTCGGCTTCGGCCATAGCCTTTTTCAATTTTTTTGCAAAGGCTACGTTGGCGGCGTGGCCAGGTCTTGCCGCAAGTACCTGCGCTTTAAGGGGGCGTCCCGCCAGCGCCAGGTCACCCACGATGTCCAATAATTTATGCCTTGCGGGTTCGTTCTTGTAGCGAAGCTCAATATTATTCAGAATGCCTTCCTGTTTAACGGCGACTTTTGGTTTGCCCAACATCTTGGCGATGTTATCGAGTTCGTCATCTTTTACAATGCGATCGACAATAACAATGGCGTTGTTCAGGTCGCCTCCGCGGATCAGATTATTCTTGTACAACATCTCCAGTTCATGCAGGAAGCAGAACGTGCGACATGATGCGATTTCCTTTTCAAACTGCCGAATATCCGTAATCGAAGCATGCTGGCTGCCAAGTACCGGCGAGTTATAATCGATCATGACCGTAACACGGTAGTCGTCCAGCGGTAGGGCGGCGATTTCTACATTGCGGGCTGCTTCGCGGTAGAACAGCGGTTCCTGCACTTCGAAGAAGTCGCGAAGCGCATTTTGCTCTTCGGTGCCGGCATCTTTTAATGTCTCTACGAACTGGAGGGAGCTTCCATCCATAATAGGGCATTCGGGCCCATCCAGTTGAATAAGAACGTTGTCTATTTCGAGGCCGACGAGGGCGGCCAGCGTATGCTCTATGGTGCTAACCTTGGCTCCACTTTGCTCGATGGTAGTACCTCTTGAAACATCCACAACATTATCACAATCTGCGTCGATTGTGGGTGAGCCAGGCAGGTCTATACGTTGAAATTTGATTCCATGGTTAGGTTTTGCAGGCACAAACGTCATGTTGGTCTGAACACCTGTATGCAGTCCTACACCCGAAAGGGTAACAGATTTCTGTATTGTTTGCTGTTTTATATTAAGCATGGTCTGTGGAAAGACGGCAAATTTAATCTCAATTATCCACATTACCCAACTTCTGCCCGGGCGGGTTTCCGAAAACGGTTGAAGTACGCTAAAACCTCCTCCGCGCTCTCAAAAGCCCCTTTTTCACCGCTCGTCGACCATCGATTCTGAATTGTTCTGCAGATGCTGCAGCTTGTCTTCCAGCTCTTTGATCCGATAGTTGATATCGGGGAGTTTTTTGAAAACAGCATACGACCGAAAATACTCTTTAATGTCAAAAGCCGGGTATCCGATCATTTTTTGCCCTTCTTTGGAGATGGACTTAGATACCCCTGATTGCGCACCCAGGCTTGTATTGTTGGCGATAACAAGGTGTCCGGCGATGCCTACTTGCCCGGCCAGCATACAATTTTCGCCTACTTTTGTAGAGCCCGATATTCCGGCTTGGGCGGCGATAACGGTATTTTTTCCAATCTCCACATTGTGCGCGATCTGGATAAGGTTGTCCAGCTTCACACCCTGACGGATCGTGGTGTAATCTCCAAACAAGGTGGCGCAATCAACAACGGTGTTGGCACCAATGGCCACGTTGTCTTCGATGATTACATTTCCGAGTTGGGGAATGGTCTTGTACGTTCCGTCTTCCTGTGGTGCAAATCCAAAGCCATCGCTGCCAACCACAGTACCTGAATGGATGACACAATTATTCCCGATGCGGGTGCCCGCGTAGATCTTTACGCTTGGATGAAGCACCGTATTATCGCCAATCATTACATCGTCGCCGATGAAAACGTGAGGGTAGATCTTTACATGATTGCCGATCTTAACGTTGTTGCCGATATATGAAAAAGCACCGCGATAAATGTTTTGTCCCACACTGGAATTTTCGCCTATGAAACTTGGCTGTTCAATGCCGGCTTTCTGAAAGGTGATCATCTTGTGGTATTCTTCGAGCAATGCCGTAAAACTGCTATAAGGATCGTCAACGAGGATGAGGTTGGCATGGATCTCTTTTCTAGGAACAAAATCCTTTTTTACAATGACGGCCGATGCCTGCGTCGTATAGATATATTGCTCATATTTCGGATTGGAAAGAAATGCGATCTGACCTTTCTTGGCGTCCTGGATCTTCGCCAGCATGTTTATCTTTTCCTGGCCATTACCTTTCACTTCGCCGCCGAGCAAAGTTGCTATTTGATTGATGGTAAATTCCATGTCTTAATCTCTTTAGTCGTTGATCATTGTCACCGGGCTATGTGACTAGCGGGTATCTTGCAAAGATACATCTTTAGGCCAGCAGAGATAGTTTTTTTTCACGATTTTGCTGATGGCCTTGATGTTCGGAAGATCGGAAGCCTGCGCAATATCCAGTAATGTGCCGCTTTTGGTGAGAATATTGATCTGCTGGCCTTCGGCATACGCTTCATTGGTAACGGTTCCGTAAGAAAAAAGGTAGGCCGATTCACTTCTTAATGTTCCGTACTTTTTTGAGACGGCGGTTCGTATTTTTTCGATTGCCGTTTTTTTGATGGGTTCTGTTCCGAGCACGATGCGGAATAGTTTTCTTTCCAGCACCATGGTGGCAAGGGTAGACAGAATATGGTCATCGTTATTTTTCCAGAACTTCAGGGCCCCCCAGATATCATGATCATCCAAATGGCCGAAGGCGTACAAGGCCTGTTGATTGGCCTGAAGACTTTCTATGGAAAAAGGGTGCTTGAGAAAAAGGGTGAGGCAGTCGCTGGCCGGAATGTTCTCGCCGGCGCGCACGAGTGTTTGCGCCCGACGAATGAGATTCACCATCATTCTTTCCGCACTAACAGATGTTTTGTGAAGGTAAACCTGCCAGTACATTAACCTGCGTGCGTTAAGAAAATTTTCAATGCTATAGATCCCCTTCTCTTCTACCACGAGTTGGTCGCGGTGAACATGAAGCATGGCAATAATACGGTCGACGCCGATGGCGCCTTCCTGCACGCCCGAAAAAAAACAATCGCGTCTGAGGTAGTCGAGCCGGTCGATATCGAGTTGGCTGGAAACAAGTTGATGAAAGAACTTTCGTTTATAACTGTTTCTGAAAATCTTCAAGGTTAGGTCCAGCGCTCCGTTCATTTCCTTGTTGATGGCCTTCATCAGCAGGTAAGAAATACTCTCGTGTTTGACCCCTTGGAGTAATGAGTTCTCGAGGGCATGAGAAAATGGCCCATGTCCGATGTCATGCAGCAATACGGCAAGTTGCGCAGCTTCAAACTCATCCTGCGAAATGTCTATGTCCTTATGCCGCAGGTTTTCCAGGGCCTTTCCCATGAGGTGCATCGCGCCCAGGGCGTGCTGGAAGCGGGTGTGATTGGCGCCCGGGTATACAAACTCAGTGAGGCCAAGTTGTTTGATGTGTCTCAGCCGCTGAAAGTAGGGGTGCGATATAACATCGAAGACAAGTTCGCTGGGAATGGTGATGAAGCCATAGACCGGGTCGTTGATGATCTTCTTTTTGTTCAATGATGATTTTGGTGTTGGCAGTAAAAGTATCAAGGAATAACGGTTCGTCAAAAAGTCCTTTTAAGGAGGGAATGAATTTTGCAATGAATACTGACTTCCGAGGTGGCCCGTTTCAAAGATGATATTCTGACAAATAAACCGGGTATTCCCGGTAAGCGAAATTATTATTCAGTAAATTGTAAAAAATTAACGTATGCAACGATATAGCATTCTGTGGGCAGATGATGAGATAGACCTGTTGAAGCCACATATCATGTTTTTAGAGCAGCGAGGTTATGATATCACACCTGTCAATAATGGTTCAGATGCAGTTGAATTGTGCGACGAAAAGAACTTTGACGTTGTATTCCTGGATGAGCACATGCCCGGTATGTCGGGTCTTGAGGCCCTAAGTCAGATCAAAAATAATAAGCCTAACCTCCCCGTGGTCATGATCACCAAGAACGAGGAGGAGCATATCATGGAGGAGGCTATCGGATCGAAGATCGCCGACTATCTGATCAAACCGCTCAACCCCAGCCAGATTTTATTGGCAGTCAAAAAAATATTCGATAACAAGCGCCTGGTCATCGAAAAGACAAACCTGAATTATCAGCAAGAATTCAGGAAGATCAGCATGGCTTTTCAAGACAACATGAACCATGAGCAATGGGCAGAGATCTATAAAAAACTTGTCTTTTGGGAGCTTCAGATGGACCAGGCCGACAATCAGGATATGGCCGAAGTGCTGGATATGCAGAAGACGGAGGCCAACGCCAACTTTGCCAAGTTCATTATTCGAAATTATGAGTCATGGCACAACGATCCAAAATCGGATAAGCCTTTGCTTTCACACCAGTTGATGAAGCGCAAGGTATTTCCGGAGCTAGGGCAGGGTAAATCGGTGTTTGTGATCTTAATCGATAACCTTCGGTTTGACCAGTGGAAGGTCATAGAACCGGTGCTCAGCGAATATTTCACCATCGACAAAGAAGAGCATTACTATTCTATTTTACCTACCACTACGGCCTACGCTCGCAACGCTATTTTTTCCGGACAGATGCCCTCCGAGATGGCGAAGTCCAATCCTGATCTTTGGGTAGGAGAAGATGAAGAGGAGGGGAAGAATAATTTTGAAGATGAGTTTCTGGCCAAGCAGCTCAGGCGCAATAATCTTAATGTGAAGATGTCGTATCATAAGATCAAGAATCTGGAAGAAGGTCGCGATCTGGCAGAGTCGGTGAATAATCTTTTTCAGAACGATCTCAATGTTATTGTTTACAATTTTGTAGACATGCTTTCGCACGCCCGCACCGACATGGCCATGGTGCGCGAGCTCGCACCCGATGAGTCGGCCTACCGGTCGATCACCAAATCATGGTTTTTACATTCTCCATTGCTGGATATTATTCGGAAAATCGCCGAGAAAAATGTGCGGGTAGTCATTACCACCGATCACGGCACCATACGGGTAAAGCGACCGTTCAAGATCATCGGAGACCGAAGTGTGAATACCAATCTGCGCTACAAACAAGGCAAGAATCTGGGCTATGAAGGCGACAAGGTGATGATTGCGGCCAAGCCCGAAAGGTTATTCCTGCCCAAAATGAATGTTTCAACAACGTATGTATTTGCCATCGAAGATCAGTTCTTTGCCTATCCAAACAACTACAATTATTATGTAAACTTTTATAAAGACACATTTCAGCATGGCGGAGTGAGTATGGAAGAGATTATCATTCCTATAATTTTCTTAACTTCGAAAAATGTGACATAATGGGTAGTCAGGTGTTTCGTGGAATTACTTTGTCTGGGTTGGAGGCTGTGGCGAGAAACTTTATCAATGTTGCCGGTCATTATAATGTCTGGCTGTTTTCCGGCGAGATGGGTTCAGGTAAGACCACTTTTATTAAGACATTATCACATGTTTTGGGAGTAGAAGACGCGATGAGCAGCCCGACTTTTTCCATTATTAACGAATACATCGCGCACGATGATAAAAAAATATTTCATTTTGATTTTTACAGGATAAAAAATGAAGCGGAGGCATACGATATCGGAACCGAAGAATATTTTTATTCCGGACACTATTGTTTTATTGAGTGGCCGGAGAAGATCCCTTCCCTTATTCCTTCCCGCTATGCAGAAGTGAAGATTATACCCGAGAACCAGACATACCGAACACTAGCCCTTTCTGTTCATGACGGAGAAAAAGAAAACCGGATTTGAGGCGCTGGCCAAGACCACCCTTATCCCACAAGAACAGCTTCTTGAAGTAAGGAAACGACGACATGCGTTCTTCATCGGTTTACCCAAAGAGATCGCTCTGCAAGAGAACCGCATAAGTCTTACACCTGATGCCGTGGCAATCTTAGTGGCCAATGGTCATGACGTTTGGGTAGAGACCAAAGCGGGAGTCGGTTCAAAATTCACCGACAAACAATACAGTGACGCGGGCGCAAAAATAGTATACTCGCCGCAGGAGGTTTATCAGGCTGACGTTATTCTTAAGATCGAGCCGCCTACACCCGAAGAGATCGAATTTATGCATTCAGGGCAAACATTGATCTCCGCCCTTCAACTTGGTCATCTCAGGGTGGAGTCGCTGCAGGCCTTGTTAAAGAAGAAGGTTACGGCGCTAGCCTACGAGTTTATCGAAGATAAAGTTGGAGGCATGCCCATTATCCGGGCAATGAGTGAAATAGCAGGCAGCACAGTGTTGTTGATCGCGTCGGAGTACTTAAGCACGGCCAATAACGGAAAGGGAATAATACTCGGTGGAATTACCGGGGTGCCACCCACAAAGGTTGTGATCATCGGAGCGGGTACGGTTGCCGAATTCGCTGCGCGTGCTGCGCTCGGTTTGGGTGCTGATGTACAGGTGTTTGATAATCATTTGTACAAACTTAGAAGGATCAAGCACCTGCTGGGTCAGCAGATCTACACTTCCACCATTGATACACTGACGTTAAGTGAGTCTTTGAAGTCGGCCGATGTAGTGATCGGCGCATTGCGCGCGGAAAAAGGAAGGTCGCGTCATGTCATCACCGAAGAAATGGTCACCCAGATGAAACCTGACTCGCTGATCATCGATTTAAGTATTGATCAAGGCGGTTGTATAGAGACCTCCGAGATCACTACGCTAAGCAAACCTGTTTTCAGAAAACATGGCGTGTTGCACTACTGTGTCCCCAATGTAGCATCGAGAGTGGCTCACACAGCGGCCAATGCTCTGAGCAATATTTTTACACCCACCATTCTGCGTGCAGCTGAGGAAGGAGGCGTAGAGGCCATGATATTTTCTCACAAATGGTTTATGAAGGGTGTCTACACCTACAAAGGCGGACTCACCAACGAACATGTCGCCCGTAAGTTCGGACTCAAGCATAAGAATATCGAACTGCTGCTGGCTGCCCGGTTTTAGTTTCCATGTTTAAAATCCTAAAACGAACAGATAAGAAGTTCCAGAAGCTAGTTGACCTAGGGGAGCGTGCTACCGCCATACCATTGTATTCCAACGTACCCTGATCTGCACATTGTATTTGGTTGCTTCGCCACAAATCCGGCTGTAAGATGGTGGATCGATTTTTTTGAAGGAACAACGGAGGTTGGTGGTCTGTACCGTCAAGGGTTTCGCAGAAACTTTTCCACGCGTTTGGGGGGATTGCCAAGGGGTACAAAGTCTAATAAATTTGGTAAGACTCATAATTGCTTATGCCATGGCTGCTTTCAACGAAGTGAAGACAATTCTCTATGTTTTCTTAGCTCTTCCCTGTTTAGCGTTGCAGGCGCAGCCGAATAGCGCCATACCAACCTATATTCGCGCATCCAATACCCTTGATCGGTTAACCAGCGGCCTGACGGCCTCAAACATCCTCTACGGAATTCCGCTACCACCCGGAAAGATCATTGGCGACACCTATCTAAACAAAGAGTGGCGCAAAAGCACCTTGATGCTTTATGGCAACGACAAACTGATCGAGGGGTACTTGATTCGTTATGACCTTTTTGCTGACGAAATTGAGATCAAGACACCCGACGGCATCAGGGTATTGGTCGGAAGAAAGGTGAAGAGTTTTTTGCAATTGGACTCAGCCACCAATTTGCCAAGCTATTTTGTCAATGCATTGGATTATAAAAATGAGAAAGGAATTCCTCTGTCGGGTTTCTTTGAGGTATTGAGCGAGG
>JBMOKS010000356.1:0-7230 GCA_049324355.1 Bacteroidota bacterium | reverse complement strand
CTTACGTTGTTCAAGCAAACGGTGATCAGGATCAAAAAAGCAGATTACAATGCTGCGCTGAATGTAGGCAGCCGAGATGATAAAATGATAAGAACGGAAGAATTGTATTTTCTACATCAGCACAAGCTTTCGAAGGCTCCTTCATCAAAAAAGAAGTTGATGGCCTTTTTCGGAGATAGGGCCATCGAACTGGCTCAGTTTATTGACGCCAATTCTCTGGTGATCTCCAATGAATCACATCTCAACAAGATTGTTGAACGCTACAATTCGTTGACACCAAATTAAAGCCGGGCCAGGCTTTCTTCCAGTGCCTTGATCTTCGCTTCAGCATCGGCTTTCTTCCGCCTTTCGTTCTCGAGCACTTGTGGAGGAGCGCCATTCACAAATTTTTCGTTCTCTAGTTTTTTATTGACAGATGCCAAGAAACCTTTTTGATAGGCAAGGTCTTTCTGAAGTGCTTCACGCTCCTTAGCAGCATCAACCTTTCCCTCCAGCAACACGTAAAATTCCGTTGACTTGATAATAAATACAGTTGCGTTGGCTGTTTTCTCTTGTGAAAAAATCACTTCACCCAGATTTGAAAGTTTTCGGATCACCGGCCAGAAAGACGGCATAAAACTTTCGTCGCTGCTGTTCACCTGGAGTTTCAACGCCTCTTTGGGCGAAAGCCCTTTGGCGTTGCGAGTATTTCTTACTTCTGTGATCACCTGGAATGCCAGCGCAGCTTCATCAAGCGTAGCTTGGTTGAATTTCTCTGGTTTGGGCCAGGATGATACGATGATACAATCCCTATCTGATCTGTCTTTCAGCTCGTGCCACAGCTCCTCCGAGATAAATGGCATGAATGGATGTAATAATTGGAGCAATGACTCGAAGAATGAAATAGTACTCTTAAATGTCTCTTCATCGATGGGACTTCCAAAAGCGGGCTTCACCATTTCAAGGTACCAAGAGCAGAAGTCGTCCCAGACCAATTTATAAGTGGTCATCAGTGCGTCTGATATTCTAAACTTACCAAAGTGATCGTCCAATTCAGCGATGGACTGATTCAATCTCGATTCGAACCACTTTATTGCGATCTTGTTCTCTTCGGGTTGGGTATGGGAGGTGGTATTCCATCCCTTTACCAGTCTGAATGCATTCCAGATCTTGTTGGCAAAATTCCATCCCTGCTCAACCAGCTTTTCGTCGTACAAGAGGTCGTTACCTGCCGGGGCGCTGAACAGCATTCCGGTTCTCACAGCGTCGGCACCGTAATTTGCGATCAGGTCGAGCGGATTGGGCGAGTTGCCCAACTGTTTCGACATTTTCCTTCCGAGCTTATCGCGTACGATACCGGTGAGATAGACATTGCTGAAAGGTTTTTGTCCGCGATACTCATAGCCGGCGATGATCATGCGCGCTACCCAGAAGAAAAGGATCTCGGGAGCCGTTACCAGGTCGTTGGTGGGATAATAGTAATTGAGATCTTTATTGCCTTTGCTATTAGGATCCTTAAACACAGAAGTGTCGAATACGGCAATAGGCCACAGCCAGCTGGAGAACCAGGTGTCCATTACGTCCGGATCCTGATTCAATGTATTGACAGAATTCGTGGGGTATTTCGTTTTATATTTTTCCAAAGCTTCTTCCAGCGTGCGCGCAACCACGTAGTTTCCGTTTTCGTCGTACCACGCGGGTATGCGATGGCCCCACCAGAGTTGACGCGAGATACACCAGTCGCGCACGTTTTCCATCCAGTGGCGGTAAGTGTTCTTGAACTTTGGCGGAATGAGTTGTACATCGTCGTTCATGACGTGCTCGAGCGCCGGTTTGGTGATGGTATCCATTTTTAGGAACCATTGCAATGAGAGGCGTGGCTCGATAACAGCATCTGTGCGTTCGGAGAAACCTATGCTGCTGGCATAATCTTCAACTTTGGCCAGGTGATCTTTCGCTTCAAGTTCTTTGGCAATTTTCTTGCGGGCGATAAACCGGTCTTCACCAACGAAGATGCGTGCCTTTTCATTCAACGTTCCGTCTTCGTTCAGGATGTCGATGGTTTCGAGCTTGTGTTTTTTACCAAGCTCGTAGTCGTTCATGTCGTGAGCCGGCGTTACTTTCAAACACCCCGTACCAAATTCCATGGTTACATAATCATCCTCAATGATCGGAATGGGGCGATTGATCAGCGGTATCAATGCTCTTTTGCCCTTCAAATGTTTATATCGCTCGTCATTCGGGTTGATACAGATCGCTGTATCGGCCATGATCGTTTCTGGTCGTACAGTGGCTATGGTTATATACTCATGACTACCGTCGATCTGATATTTGATGTAGTATAATTTCGACTGAACATCTTTGTGGATCACCTCGTCGTCAGATAGTGCAGTTTTCCCTGCGGGATCCCAGTTGACCATGCGAAGCCCGCGGTAGATGTGTCCTTTTTGGTAAAGATCGATAAATACATCGATCACCGCTTCGTAGTAGTCGGGGTCCATGGTAAACTTGGTGCGATCCCAGTCACATGAGGCTCCGAGTTTTTTTAATTGTTCCAGGATAATACCGCCATATTTTTCTTTCCACTCCCAGGCATACTTCAAAAACTCTTCACGCGATAGATCCGACTTTTTAATACCTCGCTCACGGAGCATGGCGACCACTTTGGCTTCTGTTGCGATAGATGCGTGGTCGGTTCCCGGCACCCAGCAAGCTTCCTTACCTTCCATCCGCGCCTTACGGATCAATACATCCTGGATGGTGTTGTTCAGCATGTGGCCCATGTGCAACACGCCTGTCACATTGGGTGGCGGGATGACGATGCAAAAGGGTTCTTTTTGGGCATTGGGTTCGGAATGAAAAAAACCTTTTTCCATCCAGTAGCTATACCATTTATTCTCGACTTCGGCCGGGTTGTATTTTGTGGATAATGACATGCAACAAACGTTAAAAGCGGTCCGGTTGAAGTTCAGACCAGGGCGCAAAAATAAATAAAATGACCAGAAAACGCAGGTTTTCGCAAAATTGAAATCCAAGCCGTCAAAACACATCGTAGATGCAGGAAATTCAAGTTCTATGGATGCCATGTCGATGGGAAAGACCTCAAATTCAATTCAGTGGAAACAGCTGTGGAGCCTCTCAGCATTGTACGGCTCCATCGTGATCGGATGGATCGCGTATCAGAATTACCAGCCCAAATTGCTGGAGCAGTTCAAGTTCACCGACTTCAATTTTCTGTTGGCCGTTACACAGGCTGTTATACTCGTGATCACGCCGCCTATTGCGGGCAGACTTGGCGATAAATACCGCTTCGAACGCGGACACCGCATTCCTATTATTACCACGGGTATCAGCTTTGCAGCCATGATTTTTATGGCAGTAGCCTTCACTTTATTTAGCAATCCCGGAGAGATTTTTAGATGGATATTGCCGGTCCTCATCGTTTTTTGGCTCATCGCCATGAGTATTTTCACGAGCCCGGCCCTCTCTACGATGGAGTTGTTTACACCCATAGATAAACTTCCCAGGGCCATGGCGCTGCTGACGATCATTGCTAACCTTATTTATTCCATTGAGCCGGTTATTGTCGACATCATTGATTACCTGGGCGCTCCGGTTACTTTTATTACAGGTGGTGTCGTGGTATTTGTTTCCGGATACGCGCTGAAACAAAATTCATTGGGGCTGTTCAAGCAAAATGGCAATAAAGAGAGGCCCATGGCATCCATAAAATTGGACACACAAAAATCGCAATATGGGCTGATCGTGTTCATGGGATTGGTATTGGGTGCGGCAACTACCGTAATGTTCAATTTATTTCCCGGTGTTTTCGAGGAAAAGCTCGGCGTGTTGTACAGCCAGGTGAACGGAAAGATCTTGTTGGTTGATATGCTTCTTCTATCAGCACTTTTATCGTGGCCCCTCAGCAACGTTGTGAATCGCTTTGGAATGGAAAATATCTTCTGGGTGAGTTTTATTCTGATCGTGATGAGCATCAGTTGCATTCTTTTGCTCGACTCCCCCTGGCTAGTGGCGGGCATGATCGTACTTTTTTCAGTGACCTTTACATCACTTTCTGTAAGTTCTTTGCCGCTGGCGATACAACGATCTAATTATTATGAGAAGGTTTATTGTGTCGGCATCTTTTTCAGTGGTGTTGCATTGCCCGACGGCGTACTGCAGGCTATTCAGGCGTTCTGATTTTTTATAGTGAGGGGGGTTTTCAGGGTGTGCTTCGTTGCGGCGGAGCCATCCTGATTCGCCGTTCAGAAGGGTACAGGTTGTTCACGCGATTGCTTAAAATGTTGATCCAGCCCAACGGAATATTTTCGAACATGATCATGGCAAAACCTTTTTGGCCAGATACCGAAATGGGTTCTCTTCTTAAATATCGGATAGCTTCGTCAAGGTTAAGTGAAATAGATTGGAATTGGCGTTGGTCTACATCAACTGAAAGTGCCAATGCATGTTCCGGAATTATTTTGTCGTGTTTGACGGCGCCTAGATCTACGCCCTCGCTTATCACCTTAAGTTTTGATCTCAGCATTTCCATGGCTTCAGCATGGACCAGTGGGATGAAACGCACTGTTTCTTTGTGGTAGATCAATTCTTTTTGTTCTGCCGTCAGCAGCCACGACCGGAGCGTTGAGGCCAGTTGTTTCGGAAAGGTATTGTTTTCTCTTTTGTTTCTATGACGGATGGTTCCTTCATTTTCTTTTTTCCGAATAACGGCAAGGAAAAACCCTTCGCCCTTTACCTGGTGGGGAAAGCAACGATATCCGACAACACCATTATTGTTTATTTTAGTGATTCCCCAGCTGGTATCGATTTTCAAGTCTACAAATTCGATCTCCTGCTCTTGTTGAAGCCGGCTCAGATTGTTTTCATTTTCTGATTCATTGTAGGTACAAGTGCAGTAGATCAGGACTCCATTTTCTTTTAAGGCAGGCCAGATGTCTTTTAAGATTCTTTTCTGCCGGCCTGCACACAGTGCAACGTTTTCTGCAGACCATTCGGTTATAGCTTCAGGGTCTTTTCGGAAGAGCCCTTCTCCCGAACAGGGAGCATCTACTACGATCACGTCGAAGAATCCAGTGATCGATCCGATTTCTTGAGGATCATTATTGGTTACCATAACATTGGCGCAGCCCCACTTTTGAATATTCTCCGCGAGAATTGTCGCTCTGGAACGGATGACCTCGTTCGATACCAATAAGCTGTTTTCTCCGATGAGGCCCAAGATGTGGGTTGATTTCCCACCCGGGGCTGCGCAGAGGTCGAGTACCTTAAGCGGTTGCCGGAGATCGACCGCTTGCATCAACGCTTGTTCGAGGAACATAGAACTAGCCTCCTGCACGTAATAAGCGCCGCCATGAAAAAGTGGGTCAAGTGTAAACACCGGGCGGGCGCTTAAATATCTTCCCATCGATGTCCAGGGAACAAGTGTTGAATTTTTGGGTGTTGTATTTTTTTTGGGATTGAGCCGTATGCTGACTGGCGAGGGTTCGTTATGGGCTTGTTCAAAGGCATCCCATGATGTTCCTAATTGTTGGTGAATTCTTTTTTCAAATGCGGGGGGGAAACTGATCTTAGTCATCTCTTTCGTTTTCGTCTGACAGTTTCTTGTCGTTATATTCAATGATCGCCAGCATCGTCTGGATCATGGCGTCGAACTTGGCTTTGCCAACCACAGAACGGTACTCTTCCATGAGATCTTTCACACATAGTCGGCCATCCACCACGAATTGTTTTCCGCGCTCGGTGAGCAAAAATATTGAACTGCGTTTGTCTTTGGGGTCTGTCTTACTTTGAATGTAGCCTAGTTCCTGCAATTCCTTGGCCACTTTGCTCATGGCTTGTTTGGTTACGCGGGCACGCTTGGCCAGGTCATTATTATTGGTGCCTTCCGGCTCAATATTCATGATGAAGGGGAGGTAGGCCAACTTAAAATCAGATCGCCCATGAGCCAAAAGCTCCTCCATAACCCACTGGTCGAATTGTCTCTTTAAATAATGCACCAGCTTGCCCCAGCTGTGTTGCTTTATAAACTCCGTGTCCTTCAGTTTCTTATCTAAGCTCATGTCTTGACTCCCTTGGGACAAAAATAGGTAAAAAATATTAGTCAACCTAATTGACTAAATAGTCAACTTGGTTTACTTTTGTCCGTATAATACTTGCAATCACTAAAACTATGGAAAATACAGCACCCTCAACTAAAAAGAAAAGTTCGCTGATTATTATTGTTATCGCCGTAGTGGGCATCGCCGCGTTTTTCGGTATTCGTTCGCTGCTGCATAATATGAGGTATGAATCGACAGACAACGCACAGGTCGAATCGCGTGCCGTGCCGGTCATTTCGCGCGTGGCAGGTTACATTGATTCTATTGGTGTAGACGATTTTGGTAAAGTGCAAGGACGGCAGTTATTGATCAAGATCGATGATCAGGAATATCAGCTGGCTGTGACACAAGCCAGAGCTGACTTGCTGAACGCAGAAGCAGATATGGCAAATGCCCAAGCGGCTTATAGGAACAGCTTAGCCAATAAAAAAGTGGCTACAGCCAATGCAGAAGTTCAACAAATCAGGCTTGCAAAAGCGAAAAAAGACCTTGGCCGCGATGAAAGTTTGTTTAACGAAGGCGCTGTGCCCCAAAAACAATTAGATGACAGCCGTTCCAATTTTGACGGCGCTGCTAAACAATACGCCGCCAATCTGGAGCAAATCAATCTTGCTTCAACACAAGTATCTACCACCGAAGCGCAAGTTCAAAAAGCAAAAGCGCTGATCGAAACGCGTAAAGCCGCGCTTGACCAGGCACTTCTGAAACTGAGCTATTGTCAGATCGCGGCGCCTGTGTCGGGTAAGATCGGTAAGCGGACTATTGAAAAAGGCCAGTTCATTCAGGCTGGGGCCCCGTTATTCTCTATCGTCAATGACGAAACATTCTGGATCGTAGCAAACTTTAAAGAAACGCAGCTCAATAGAATGAAAGAAGGCCAGCAGGTGGACGTGAAGCTCGATGGATTTCCTGATTTGGATATCAAAGGCAAGGTGGCCTCTTTCAGTCAGGCCACAGGCGCGAAGTTTGCATTGCTTGCACCTGACAATGCCACTGGAAATTTTGTAAAAGTCACACAGCGAGTGCCCGTGAAGATCGAACTGATCAACGCCGGTCAATACAAAAATATTTTGAGAGCCGGGCTGAGTGTGGAAGTAGAAGTTAACATTCAATAAATATGGCGGTATCTGGA
>JBMOKS010000355.1:4829-16309 GCA_049324355.1 Bacteroidota bacterium | reverse complement strand
TGCTTCTCTGCGTTGTTGTCGATGGTATGGTAGATGCCTGTAGTGCGCCAGGCAGGATCATAGGTATACCGCTGTACCACATTCACGGTGGTAGGCCCCGTGTGCGTAAGTTTTGTCTTGGTCACATGCCCGGCCAGGTCGGCATAGAGCACGCTCACTTTATCTTGTACAGCAAAGTTGAGATGGTTGTTGCTTCGCGCTTGCACGGGGCGGTCATAGGTGTCGTAGAACACGGCGGTCACCAGCCAATTGGAAGTTCCCAGCACCACGCGCTTGCTGCCCGTGGGCAGGTTGCGGATGGCTGCGTTTGCCGCCGAAGGCAAGCCCGCGAGGTGAGCATTGTCGTAAGCATAATCTGCCGAGCCGTTGCGATCGAAGTCGTAGTGGTCGTAGTAGGTAGCGGCCAAGACTGTCAGACCTGTCTTGGGAAATACATTGTTGGTGTAGCCTTGATAAACAGCATTGTTGGCTTCACTTTCAAAGTAAGGCTCTGTTGCGTAGTTGAAGGCATCCAGCAAGGCCTGCACGGCAGCACGCGTTGTTTGCGTAGTGTTTTGATATAAGCCACTGTAAACGGGGCGATTCAGCGCATCGTATTTCACAAAATACCATTGGCTTGTTGCCCGTAGGGTGGCGTCCTGGACTAACACGGCGCGGTCCAGCTGATCGTAGATGATATACTGCCAGCCCGCACCAGGCACTTTCTTTTCCACGAGCCTGCTCCTGGGATCATACACATACTTGTACGCCAACTCATCTGTAGCCGTGTTGTTGGCAATGTTGTAACTGGTGGCGCTGCCGATCACGGCCATTGCCTTGGGCGGGATCTGATAGACCAGTCGCCCGTAGTCATCGAACACAAAATAAGTATCCAGCCAGGCCACGCTGGCTCCATCGATACTTTCGTCGAGCTGCACTTGCTTGAGTACGGTCTGCCCCAGTTTGTTGGTGTAGGTGCGTACCTTGTTTCCGTTCTCGTCGGTGGTGATACTCACCATCACGGTACCTATTGGGTAGTTGCCGGTAGTGCTGCCGTCGGCTTTCCAATGTCTGACCGGATAAGTGGCTTTGTTTAAGGTCACGGTTATTTTCGCGGTATGATTTCCGGGCTGCCAGTCTACACCGGGAGCACCTTGCTCGGTTACGCGGGCATCGGGTGCGGCACGATAAACCGTGCGGGCAAATGGCTGGCTGTCATGCGCCACCTGGGCTGCATTCTGATAAAACTGGTGCTGCTCGCTGTTGGTATACAGGTAGGTGCCGCTGGCGCGGATGGCGTTGAGCCTGAAGCGTCCATCTTTTACCGCAGCCACATAAGGCAGAAAGGTGGTGTCAACCAGGCCATTCCTGCCATAAGCCATCATGGTCACCAGGTCGGTCTGCTGGGGGCTGAGCCCCACGCCAATAGATTGGAAGGTACGGCCTAAACCATCCTGGTAGGCTACCGTCTGGGCAAGGTCCTGGGGCGTCAGCGTGAAAAGCGATGTTCCGGTGGTCACGCCTTCCTTGAGTATCTGTGTGCTGCTCACATAATTCACTTGCTCCGGTTGACCGGAGAGGGTTGTGTTCATGGCTTTCGTTGCGCTGGTACACACGGTAGTTGATGAAGTTGTGTTCTTGATCGTTACCGTGTGGTTGCCGATCTGATCGACCGTATAAGATTGTTGTGTTCCCTTGGTGGTGCCATTCAATTTCCAATCGTAGGCAGCAAAGGTTGACGTGGTGAGCTGGGAAGTATTGCCGTACACCAGCACGCTATTACCCACCACAGTGACGACGGGTATGGGCACCACGGTAACTACATAATTCTTGGTTGTTCCGGAGCAACCATTCAGCGAGGGCGTGATCACGTAAGTGGCACTGCCCGCCGTGGTGCTGCTGGCGTTGGTCAGGGTATTGGTGATGGCTCCGCTACCGCTTGCGCTGTTACCCGTGATCCCGGCAGTGGCCGAGCTGGTCCAATTCAGCGTTGTTCCGCTCACCGAGGTAGAGGCCGTAAAGTTCTGGGGAGTGGCCGAGCAGCTTTCAATGGAAAGTTGCGCGGTGGTGTTGGTGATCTGCGGCGTGGGCTTCACCGTGACTGTCGTCACGGCAGCGGGATTGCTGCTGCAACCGTTGGCTATTGCTGTTGCCGTATAGGTCACTGTGCCCTGGCTGGTGCTGGTACTGGTTAGTGTCTGATTGATGGTGGCACCGCTGCCGCTGTTGGCGCCGCTCACGTTGCTGGCAGAATAGGTCCAGCTAAAGGTGGTGCCGCTTACACCGTTCGGATTAGAGATAGTAAGCGTGGCGAGTTGTCCGGAACACAGTGTGGGCCCGGCTGTAATGGCCACGGTGGGTACGGTGTATACCGTCACAGGCACAGCGGTACGCGGACCTTCACAACCGGTGGCGCTATTGTACTTGCAGGCATAAAATGTAGTGGAAGCACTCACACTGGGCGTGGTCGTAGCGAGCGCAGTTCCTCCGGAGGACACCGTGTACCACCGATAAGTTTCATTAGCGCCTGCACCGGAAGCCGATAAGTTCACACTACCGCCCCCGCAAAGTGTGGCTGGCGTAGCACTACCGGTAGGCGCGGTTGGCGCCGCAATGACGTTGGCGGCTATCTGCACCCGTGGGCTTTCGGCACCATCGGTAGTGCTGTAAGTGGCCACATAGTAATACGTGGTGGTATTGAGCACCGGCGTGGTAAAGGTATTGGTGCTGGTGTGAAGCAGGTTGCCCCCCGCGCAGGCATCGTACCAGCGCATAGGCGCACCATTGGCATACGCCGATAGTGCGATAGCGGTTCCGGCACATCCCGATCCGTTGTTGACAAAGGGCATATACGGAATCGGCGCTGCGGCCAGGGCGCTGCTGCTCCAGCATGATCCTGAGAAGGCACGCAGATAATATTGCTCTCCGCTCACGGCGTTGATCGACGCACCGCTGCCCAAGCTGGTGTCGGTACCACTGGCGGTGGTCTGCCAGTACCAGGTAACGCCACCGGGCGGTGTGCCGGTGCGGGTGATCACCGTAGCCTGAGCATTGTGTATGCCGCATTGACTTGCGTAAGTGAAAGAACCCGTAGGCGTCGCCACCGACGAACACAGTGTAACCGATAACGATGATATCACCGATGTTTTATTGCGAAAGTTCAGCGTGCCCGAAGCGGTCCACTGCACGGTAGCAGAATACGTTGTACCGTCAGAGGAGGTGCTGATCACCGACCCATTGGTAATGGTCCAATTGGCAAACAGGTAAGTGGTGCCGTTGTCGAAAGTATAGGTGTAGTTGGTGCCTGCATTGACACTGGTCGGCCCGCTGATCTGGGCATAGGTCATTAAACTGGCCAGCGTGAACAACGTTGCCAATGGCAGTGATTTGGTAAAAGTATTTCGCATAAACAGGCGTTTATTTTTTTTCTTGGATTCTTATGCGGTCATCATGATGTTACTGCCAACCCCACGCGCGTCAATGCCCGGCTAACTAATGCCCATGAATAACCCTTTATGATTTGATCTTCTTAAATTTTCCGTTACTGGCTTCTATTCCACCTTCTCTATTCTATACCTGTGCTTCATCGTTGAACCGGAGCCCAGGTCAAGGTCAAGAGTGACGAACGTTCCCGAACTGCTTCGCTCCAGGGTCAGCGTTCCGGTGATGCCTTCGCTATCGACCTGGAAGATCACCTTGCCGTCTGTCTTTACATCTGTCCAGGAACCTTCCATACCCGTCACCTGGAATGTGGTTGTTGCAGCTTTTTGCTTCCACACCACAGATTGCTCGCTGCTGGTTTCAAACACGCCACTGTAGGCCTTTGTCTTGCCGGTCTTCAGATCTGTCAGCTCGCCGGCAGTCCAGTTCAAGGACGACGTTTTTATATCCTGGGCGTCAGCAGACCATGCTGCAAAGGCGGTAATGATGAGTGCAATTATCTTTTTCATTCTTATTTTTTTTCGCTGAACCTTGAACATCGAACCTTGAACCTTGAACATTGAACCTTATTGACACTGACTCTCCGGATAGAAAGTAACTGTTGCCGTTGGCGAACTCACCACTTGCTGGATTTTACAATTAAAATCGCCGTTGCCTGCACTGCCTGCCAGCTTGATGTCGCATTTCACGGTGTAGGTGTACAGCGGTGAATACAGAAGATGGAGTGTTGCACCGTTGTTGAGTATCTCGGCTCCCGCCGGAAGATTGCCCGTATAATTTCCGTTCGCATCAGTGATCGACCAAACATAACTCACCGTCAGACCGCTGATGGGATAACCATTGAGCGAAGCGTTGAAGGTTTTTTCAGACTCGTTCACACTGCATTGGTGATAAACATTGCTGGGACTCACCGTCATGGTGCCGTTCAGCATAGGCAGGGTGACGCAGGCTTCATCGGTAAAGGTGGCGCTGCCATAGTTGGGGCTCGATACGGTGAGCTTCACACTGTGTGCGCCGATAGTACTAAATGTCTTGGTCAGCGGGCTTCCGGTGGCTGTGGTCTGATTGCCTTGCGCATCGGTAAAGGTCCAATTGTAAGCCACCTGCGGTATACAAGTAGGCGCGGCTGTAAGCGTTACCGCGTTGCCTTTCACATAGGCTGTCGCGCTGGCGGTGAATGCTGCCTTGAGGGTAAGCTTGTTCTGTTTTTGCAATCCATACTCCGTTAACGATACCAGGTTACGCTTGCGATCGAGTGTATTTACTTTGCGACCCATAGCATCGTACTGCGTTACCACACTGTTGCCGCGATCGTCGCTTTCAGAGGTCACGCCGGTGAGTGGCAGCCAGGTTTTATACGATACGCGCGCCTGCCTCGGAAGTGCCACGAAATCGTCTACCAATATCTGCGTTGGGCTGGTGGTGGTGACCGCCCAGGTGAACGATGCCGATACGCTGGTCATGTCCATAAATCCTTCCAGATAGGTCCAAACACCTGCGGCGGGATAATTCAGTGTAAGGCTACCCTGCACGGTGCTGCCGTTCTTGGCGCTCACCACGATGTTAACGTTTGAAGCTGTGGAATAAACCCACATGCCTACGCGATAGCTGGTTCCGTTCCGGGTCGTGCTGGTTGCACTGGCGAGTGCTTCGATATTGGATATTACTGCCGACTTCTTTCCTGTTCGCGCTGTGGTTGACGTTGTCGAAGTGGCAAGGCCTCGGCTATTGAAAAACTCAAAGCCATCGTACACGGCGTGTTCCGCTTTACAGTTTATAAATGTTGCCAGCGGCAATCCGGCGCCGGTTGCGTAATGTGTGGCGGTTGTCATCAGCGAGGTGCCGGTAAAGTTCACGGGCAACGCATTCACGTAATCGGAAGTGCCATCGAGAATATAATCGCTGTCATAATCAAAGCTTTGGGTTGTGCCGGTCGTTGCCGACGAAACCGTATAGGATGGCCCTTGCGGAAAGTGTTTGCCCTGGTAAGGCCACACATACGTTCCATAGTCTTTAAAGAGGTTGAGTGTTCCACCCGTGATCTTGGCCGTTCCGCCTACAGGTGTAAAGGTCTGGTAAGTCTCGATCACTTCGCCGGTGCGGCCAGCGGTATTGAGTTTATAGATGGCATTGGCTTGCAAATCACCGGGAGTTGGTGTTGTAATCACATAATCGTCAGCATATTTGAAGTATTGGTTCACGGCTGAATTATCATCATTGGCCTGTGTGGCTTGTATTATTCGGTTTTTTGTATTGTACACATAGGTGGTAATGGTCTTGGTTGAGTCAGCCTGCGATTCATCGCCGATCACTTTCACAAACTCCTGCGACACTACTTTCGATTGGTTAACCGGTATCTGGTAGACACTGTAATGAAAAATAGTTTTCCCTTCGGCATTTGTGGTGGCCTCAAAACGTAGTCCCTTGATGGTACTGCCTGCTTGCGGTGTAGTGTAGGTCAGTCTCCGGTCTTGGGTGAGTGCTCCGGTTTCGCTGAACTCCGACATGCGGGTAAGCAAACCGCGCTTGAAGTCCAGGTCCGTTAATGGCGCGAATGGAAAAGTGTAGGGGCCGTTGCGCAGGATACCCGCCGAACAGGTGGCGTCCGTTGGCCGGGCTACCTTACTTGGCGTTGCTGCAGGCGTGGCGTCGGCAAACATGTTGGGAAGATCAAAAAGGTAAACACGGTATCCCTGTCCCGGAATATTTTCTTTTACGCGGCCATACAACACCTCGGTGCCTGGACCTATGTCGGACAAGCTGCGATAAACGGTCACGCCATCGGTAAATGTAAATGCCGGAGGATAGGTTATTTTACCACTGGTAGTAGCACTGCCAGAGGCCGTGTATTCGTATGATTTGCTTAGGGAATGGAAGGCATTGGTATGCAAAGCGGTTCTTCCAAAAGGGATTTCGCCGCCGGAAGTAGTAATGCTCTTTACGCGTATGCCAGGGCCGAGTAGCTCCTCGCCGGTGGATGTATCAAGGTATTTATTAGCTTCATAGGTCACAGAGGTTATTGCGCCGGTCGGGTATTCCAAAGTGCGGATCGCTCCGATCCCGGTATATAAGCTGTTGACATTTCGGCAACCATACCCGATGCCCCTGTACACCTGAGTAGGCACAACACCCGGAAGGGGAGTGACCCTGTAGCGCCGGGCTCCTGTTTCAGCGGCATAGAAATATATGCGCGGAATATTCTTGTTACTTGCCTGGCCGTTGAAGTAGCCGAAAAAGTCCTGCCCCCAGCCTGTATGCCAGGGTATCGGTGCTTTATTGGTGAGCGTGTCTACTAATTCGTAGCTGAATTTATAGGCTGGATACGGATTGCAATTATTGATCTGCTTCACTTCGGTGAGAAAATACCGGTGCGCAAATACGGAGGCCATGCGCTGTACAAAGTCCGGGTCGAGCGATGAGTTGATGGCATGGTAGCGGAGTTCGAATTGTTTGCTCTCTCCACTTTCCGATTCGCTGATCGTGACGTTTTGTATCAGCGAATTCATCCAGGAAAAGGTCATCGAATAGTTCTGAAGCGTCACCTGCGTTAGCTCTTTGGGGCTGATCTTCTCCTTGTAATAAAAAAGGGTGTCGGCCTTTGTGCTGTCGGCGGGCTGAACAAGCGTGAAATGCCGGGAGGAATAATCCACAATGCCATCCTGGTAAGTATAGTTGATAGTCGCTCCGCTGGCTCCGCTTTGAATCGAGGTCAGGTGCCAGGCATAGATAAAGGTGAGCGGCTGGGTGTAGTAATTGTATTCGCTTTTGAAAAAGCTTACCGGAACCGAAGGTTTATATTGGATAGCCTGACGCTCCACGCTCTCCGTATTGCTGAACGTATACACCGTTCCGGTATTGGTCTTGATCGTGAATACGCCGCCGGAGTAGGTTATTTGAAGATCCTGGAAGGGCGTCAGCTTTACCGTGCCATCAGCGCCAAAGACGAATTTGCAGGAGACGCCACCTGGCGCAACGGCGTAAAAAATATCAGGTTCAGTGTCTACGATATAACCCAGGCTGTTGATAAAATTCCAGTCCGCGAACTCATCGGTACAAACTCCGACATTGTCATCGGCCACGGGGCTAAAGTTCTGAATGGTTTGTGCTGTGCCGCTACTCAGCCATCCCACCTGGCCACCGGAATTAAGCTCGTCAGGAAGTCCTTTGACCTCTCGAAAAATTTGCCCGAACGGCCCCTGAACATTCCAGGACATGCCAGCATTTCCGGACCCCTCGGCAACTCTTAGTCCACCGCCATTATGCGTCAGGCCTACCGACACGCTGAGATCTTGAACACTGAACTGTCCCAGGGGAATATCGACGATCAATCTGCCCGTCAGGGGATCGACTTCCTGGCCCTGGGCAAAAGCAGGAAAGAGATACATTAACCCACAAAGGCCAACAATCGTTAGTCGGCGACGGTGGAGTCTCATGGTAATTTGTTGAAAGAGATAGGAGCACAATAGCCCGACACTTCTTCTCATGGAAGGTAAAATTTAAGTTTACGCCGTATTAATCTAATCGCTATTTGACTAGCTTGGAACGCTCGATTTTTTTAATGACGATCCCATCCGCCTGGTCATAGTCATCCCCAAACAGTTTGCCTTCGATGATAATGCATCATTGTGACAAACACTGTCAATCCTGGTCTTTCCGCTTCTTAACTTTTATAGATTGGAGGGGCGCTGCAAGAACTAAAGACTGTCATAATTTTACAAATTTATTTTATAGTACTTTTTTACTAGTATTCAAAAATCACACTCCAAAATAGTTTTGTTTCAACTCGGTCGTCGAAGCGCTAAAACCAGAACCGAAAGGGTCAACTGCCACGAATCAAAATTTCTAACACGCCGAGTAAAGCCTTTGTATCAAATTCTGCCAACTGCCTTGACCGGTATTCGCTCGACAAAAAGTCAATCCAACTCCTGATCCTGACCGGCTTGTGACTAAGTAACCATACCAGTATCCTTTGATCTACGTCGTCGAGTTTTGCAAAATCCGTCGACCTCCTTTTAAGCCGCGACAGCATATCAATATCGCCACGATCCAAGGCCAGAAAATTCTCTGTGCGGATGGCTCTCATATTTAAATCGTCACTGATCACCATGTTTGGGTTTTTCTTTTTTTCTCCGATACTGTTTTAGCGCTTCCTTTACGGAAAGGAATTCGGTAAATATCTTTTGGATATTAAAGTTGTCACCTCTTAATCTCTTGACAACCATCTGAACATTCTTTGGCGAACAATCGGCGATTTCGGCCACGACGTAATAGTCTTTTGGTGTAGCTTCGATTGCGATAGTTTGAAAACTTTTCATAGATTGAAAACTGTTCCTGTTATGGGAACACAGTAGTAAGCTATTTGCTTACTGATAAGCAATTATAATAAGCAAAAACTAATTAAACAAGTGGCCAAGAATGCACTTCGTGAAGTCTCTGTTCGATTTTTGGAAGTTCTCGATGAACTGCTAGAGAAGGAAGTGGTTGAAAATATGAAGGTGATCTGCAAAAAGCTGGATTACCAGCCTCAGTCCATGAGCCAGATCAAAAATGGCAAAAGAGATGTCACCCTTCAGCTTGTGATCAAGCTCTATTACGAATTTGGTGGAAACCCCATATACGTACTGTTGGGGGACGGCAATAAAATATTGGAGAGCAGCAAGCATCCGTCAATTCCAAAAAATTCGGTAAGTTTGGATTCGAGCA
Source organism: Bacteroidota bacterium (assembly GCA_049324355.1). Lineage (GTDB taxonomy): Bacteria > Bacteroidota > Bacteroidia > Cytophagales > Cyclobacteriaceae > Chryseosolibacter. The sequence goes on along the minus strand of JBMOKS010000355.1, from coordinate 7,186 downwards.
GTGTGGAGCGGAAGTATATAAAACGATTGGAGGATCTTGTTGACTCAAAGATTGAGATCATCTCCCTGCTGAAGAAGGAAGTAGAAAGATTGCAGACGCAACACGGAACAAAAGGAAAATAAGAAACGAAGGATAACCGGATAATTTTATTAAATAAGCCTCAACGACTAAGAGCCCATAGTTTAGGGAGGTGAAAGTTAAAGGACTTTTAAATTCTGTCTATGGGTCAAAGTTTATACCGGCTTGAGGTTATCAAGAAGCGTTTCGTTAAAAGCACTGCGCACGAATTAGATAACTTTTTCACTTTCCTGGAAAATCAGATTTCATGCGATGATCCTTACGACCATGAGTCGAAGTATACCATTTATGTGGATGCCAAACTCATAGGCAAGGTACAAGCTGATGTTTCTGGGGTTAGCCCTCAAGACCTGGAGACTCTCCTGATGTTTATCGAAGAAAGGATCGATCTATGCCGTCTTTCCGATAAGGCCGACAAAATTATCGGAGACCTGGAAAGGGAGGAATTTTATTCGCGCGAAGAAATGTACACTGAGATCGAAAATTATATTTTAAAATTAAAACTTGGATAAAATGGCAAGCCAGCATGCTGAAAAACCGGGAGGCCAAAATATAACCAAGGCCGAAGCCGACAAAATGAAAAAGGCCTACAGATCGAAAAACAAAGGCAAAACCGAATCGGTTGGATTCAGTGCAGAATTTGTTCGTAGCCTTGTGAATAACCCTCAAGCAGACACCATATGGTTTTCTTTCGCCGAGAATGACAAAGGTGAAAATACCATCATTATTTCATCGCGGGACATGACAGGGCAAACTCTTCTGGATGGTGATCGCGGACAACTTTGTCCTCCGTATTGCCCCACTTTTGAGTGAAATAGTTACCATACTGGCTTTTTCGGTTGTCATTCCTTTGGCCATAGGCCTAGTGCTGTTTAGGAAAATACCCGCCGCATATAGAAGTATAGTATTTCTGTGCGGGCTTTGGCTAGCGGCAGAGATCTATAGCTATGTTCTGCGCGTCAATGACGTGATGAATGCTCATGTTTCCTATATTCTTACCGCCTTTGAAATATTCTTCTTTGCTTCATTCTACGCATTTGCTTGTTCAAATCATAAAGCAGTGCGCTGGATCGGAAGACTGAGCTTTTCGGGGTTCGCTATAGTCACACTCGACGCCATTATTTTTAACACGCCGCTCAATACGTTTAGTCTGTCTTTTGAATATCTGCTGCTCACGGGCTTTGCAGTATATCTTTTTTATGAAATCGTATCGGCTAAGGCGTCGAAAGAATATTCTTTCATTAACTTCGTGCTGTTATTCTATTTGCTATCAAGCTTTCCGTACTTTTTTGCATGGGAATGGCTGAGGATATCGAATATGGAGTTGCTTCTGGTCTTTGCTGGCCTGCACAGTTTTGTCCATGCAGCGTGTTACTTGTTAATGGCAGTTATTTTATGGAGATCTTCATTGTCATATTCGCATCGCTGATCATTCCGCTGGCTGTAATAAGTATACTGGTGCTGGTTGGACGGAGGCTCGCAAAAGAGACCAGGCAAAAAGATCAGCTCGTCGCAACGATGGAGAATATCATTGAAATGAAGAACAAAATGATCAAACAACTTAAGTCGCTTAACCCTTTTTAATTCTTAGTTTCGGCACACCTGGCAAAGGTGCGAGTACTTTGCCTGTATTTCTTTCAAATAATAAAGCCACTTCTCAACTTCCGTAAGTGTTTTTTCATCCTCGGCCTCAGGAACTTGCTTCGATATTTCCAGGTTTGCTGCAATGTATTCGATAACCGCATCAATACTAACTCCTGCACCAACCAGGAGTTTTGCCAATTCTAGTTTGGGGTCGCTGGAGTCGGGAGTGTCAAAGTTGTTTGCCATATTTTTTTTGAAAATCATCCCTAAATTAAAATAAAATTTCAGTTAACGGCTGGATGGCCAGGTTCAGCCCGGCTCGCATTTTTATCAACCGGGCCTACCTTAGACAAAGGGGCGTGGTTTTCGGCTGCTTCTTGTATGTTGGGATGCCAATTCCATATATGTTTTTCCCCTCTGGTTTTGCCCTGTTATCTTTAGTTGATTATTTTCTTTAAAAACAATGAGGCGTCGCAAAAAGAATGAACCGCTAATACTTAAGAATTATAAAAAGTATCCCTTTTTAAACCTTGCTTTAACAGATATGAAGGGAGAGAAGTGGAAAGATCTTCATGAGTTCGAAGGCTACATTAAGGTGTCTAACTATGGTCGCGTGTGGTCGCTGGCTAGGCCTGTTCAATCGAAGACCGGCCAATTCTATTATACCAAAGAGCGCATCATGAAGCAAAAACTGA
>JBMOKS010000355.1:0-4819 GCA_049324355.1 Bacteroidota bacterium | reverse complement strand
CAAGTTGCCGTTCACTTTCAGGGAAAGACTTTTTCCTTCTATACAAACCGCCTCGTATACCACCTCTTTGTTTCGCCCATCGATTTTTTTAAAGATGGTTTATTGATCGCTCATAAAGACGGCGACGGGTGTAATAATCGCCTCGAAAACCTGATGGCCGTGAGTGGTAGCCAGCTCTGGTCACATATTCTTCAGATCAACCGCAGACCCGCGCCGCGCGTCAAAGAAAAAAAGCCTCCCGGTTCCCGGGTGGTGTATACCAGGCCCATTATTAAATATTCACTCGATGGAAAAAAGATCTCCGAATACATAAGCATTAGTCAGGCTGCCAGCAGCAACGGTGTTTTACCAGGCGGCATACGTGGTGTTGCGCAGCATCGTTTCCGCCAGCTTCATGGATTTGTTTACCGCTACAAAGGCGAGGCCTATAAAGGCGAACACAAGAATTTCTCCACTAAAAGTCCCGTGACGCAATACACTGTTGCCGGAAAAAAGCTACGCTCCTTTCCGAGCATCCGGGAGGCAGCGCACCAAACCGGAATAGGCGACGATCTGATCAGCAAAGTCGCCTTGAAAAAAATGAAAACCACGGGCGGATATGTATGGCGCTATTCTCATGAAACCTACAATGGCGAGTATTCTGGTGCGCTCAAGAACGCTGCCAAAATCCTGATTCAATACAATCCCGATGGCACAAAGGTCGCCTCATACCACAGCTGTAACCAGGCATCTTTAGCCACAGGATTTCCATCGCGCAGCCTGCTGGACTGTGCCTTAAAAATATCCAAAGTATCGCATGGCTTTGTGTGGCGTTTTAACGGAGATCCTTATCATGGAGAATATAAGAACCACAGGATCGGAAAGCCCGTCACGCAATTCTCCCTGTTGGGTAAAAAAATAAAAACCTTTGCCACCATCCAGCAGGCCGCCAAGGCAACCGGGCTTACGCCGGATAATATTCAAAAGAATACGAAAGGAGAGAATAAGACCGCCGGTGGGTTCGTTTGGAAATTTGCCAGCCGGGCGGAGATCAGAAAACTGTAAGCACACGGTGAACTACATATTTTTTGTTATCAGAAATCCTCGGGTGAACATGCGAGGCTTCCATCAAGTGCAGAAAGGAAAAATTTGCTGATGTTGTAAATTTAATCACGCCTTCTACAAGCACGTGGTTGATCCTAACGATCACCACAATGGATAAGCAATTAAGACAACTTGTAAAGCTCTAGCCGGACAGCCGGACTTAAAATCGCTGTAAAGGCGTTCCCGGATCGGACACACAAAAATCAAAACCTTTCCCTTTAACTCCCTTTAAGGTTTCGCCACCATATTTCAGTCCACTGCTGCCCGCCTTAACATCCTGCATAGGATTGGCACTTATTTTTTCGTGTCTTTAACATTTTTAGCCCAATTATTCGGCAATAATTCTTCAAGCTGATTGATCGGATGGACAGGAGCGCGGGAAAGTGTATCGCACAACCACTCAAAAGGATTGATTCCAATAATTTTGCAGGTGCCTAAAAAGGAGTATAGCATGGCTGCCCGTTGGGCGCCATTGTGTGAGCCTGAAAATAAGTAGTTCTTTCTGCCGATTGCCACTGCTCTGATAGAATTCTCGACCAGGTTATTATCGACTCGCAGTCTTCCGTCTTGGGCATACAGAGAAAGCTTATCCCATCGCTGTAGGGAGTAGCTTATTGCTTTGCCTATCGGGCTTTTGGGAAGTACTAGCGGATACTCCTGTGTCATCCAGTCCCTAAGTAGATTCAGTATCGGCACTGCCTCCTGTTGACGCAACGTATGTGCATCCTCATAAGTAAGAGAATTGTCCTTGATGATACGCTCAAGAGCATAGAGTTTTTGCATTTCTGTCAGCACATATTCAGCACGAGCTTTGTCGTTATCCCGTGATTTATCAAACATCCTGCGAGCATGAGCCATACAATGCAAAAGGACTATGTCTTTATTGCTATCAAAATTTTCATACACACTGTACCCGTCTACTTGCAGGAAGCCTTTAAAATTTCTTAGCAGTTCTTCTGGCCCTTCACGGCCACGCCCTTCGCGATAGTCAAATAATACCTGTTTAGACAATGGAGCGTGATAAACCCAGTGATATCCCCGATGAGTTGTTCCTTTCTTATTCTTGTCAAGAACTTTGATAGGTGTTTCGTCTACCTGGAGATAGTTTGCACTCAGTACCAGCGTCCGGTGTAATTCATAGAGCGGTTCCAATAATGTGCACGTACCTGTGATCCAGTCCGAAAGTGTAGAATACGGTATTCTCATTCCCTCTCGCTCAAAACGCTGCATCTGACGATGCACGGGCAAGTGGTCGCAAAATTTATCAATAACAATTTGCGCAAGCAATCCCGGCCCAGCTATGCCTTTATCAATGGGGCGATTTGGAAGCTCGCCAATCACAATTCCTTCACCGCTAGGTCGTGCATATTTGGGCCTGACATATTGCCGTACAAACAACTTACCAGGGATACGTTCAAGTTCTTCGGTGACCTCTTCGCCAATTTTCCTGAAACCACTAACATCTTCCTTCGGCTCGATGATTACCTGCTCACGGGGAAGACTGGCAGGAAGCGTCATCCTTGCTGCTTGAACATTCGCGTTGGGGCTACTCTTTCTGCGAGTGTATTGGATGGTTTCCTGCTTAACAGGTTCAGGCTTAGATGCCGTCTGCGTATTTAGTGCCAGGGCGAGTTGTTGAGGTGAGTCAGTGGGAATGAATCGCTCGTGTCTGGAACCAAATACAATTTTTTCTAGTTGATTCAGCCTGTGAGTAAGGTCTATTACTTTAACTACAAGTTCCTCGCGGGAGAGATTTTCAAAGGCTGCAATCACGAGCACAAAAATAAAAATAGATTGCAGAAGAGCACTATGCTAAAGCTCTCCCATGCATTATTTTTTTGTTCCAGTCGAAGCGCTTCCTTCGCTGTATAGATTGAAGGGATATCCCATGCAGCATTAACATTAATTCATCACTTCGCATCTCAACAGCTTTTGTGCTTTCATTGGTTTGTGGAAGCTCGTAGGTTCCTTTCTCAAGACGCTTATAATAGATGGCAAAACCGTCCCCATCCCAAAGCAGTAACTTGACTTGATTTCTTCTGCGGTTCAAAAAAATAAAGATGTCACCGTTCAAAGGATCGCGATTTAACTGATGCCGGACAAGACCGCTGAGACTATCGAAACCGCTACGCATGTCTGCAAAGCCTTGATACAAATAGTAGCGGTACGCAGAAGAAAGTGAAAGCATAGATATTAGTTCAGAAGATCGCGGATCAGGGCCAGGTCAATCGATCGGAAGAAACTCAACCTTGTCCCGTCCGGAAAAATTAACTCTGCGATAGCTGGTGAGGTAGGATTCTGTGGCAGGGTATTTTTTATCGTCACAGGAAGAAAGCCAAACGACTTGACACCGGTTTCCGGTTCAGTTGACGCTGGTTGGGATGCAATCGCGGTCGAACTAACGAACGCCAGACTATGCCGTGCATAATAGGCCATCTGTTTGCAGTTATCCGAACAGTATTTTGCATTAGCCCGACGAAATTCAAACTGCCTGCGACAATAAGCACATTCTTTACTATTCATAAGCTCAGCTTAAAGTATGCGCCAAAGTTTCGCTAATTCCCGCTAGCAAAAAATATGTAGTTCACCGTGTGCTTACGTCACTACGGCCTTCATTACCGTTTATCGTAACATCTCGTTTTACGGCTTCACGATTTGCTGGGTGCAGGGCTACTCTTCGCGCCACCTCTTCTTCAACAAGAGCCGTTAATCGTGAGATAAATGAACTTGCGGATTCTGGATTCTGATCTTCTAAGGTCCGCTGGCCAGGCAATGAAACAGCGCCGGTCTCACTGCCGTGCAAAATGTTCGCGTTGCGTTTATAAAACGCCATCTGCTTGCATTTATCGCTACAATAAAGCCGGCTTCTTCTCTGACCGTGAAAAGGATCCCCGCAATACGCACAAAACTTTTTCATACCTACTCACCTTTAACGTTAATTAACGGTAAACTGCTTGTCTTACCTTTCGTCACACAACCGGACAAAATCCATATACTCGTCCAGCATGACTTCGATGTTCTCTACCGCCTTATCATAATACACCTGCTGACCTTCCGAATTCACATACAGTTTTATGCAGCCCTCGTATGGACTAACTTCAGTGATCCTGTAGCGGATACTATTTTTTACAACCACTTGCAAAACATCCATTAACATATCGGAAGGAACCGTAAAGTAGTGCTCCCTGATGTGTGCATTGCCTTTAGATGATCTCATTGCGCGCATGTTTTATTTAATTTTTTCAGCTATGCCAAAAAGCCTGAATTGTTCCCTATAGGCTCTGAAGGGGCAGCACTTTTAGTATCCGCCTTTTCGTCGATCTCGATTACATAGCTTCCTTCCACGTCGGTAACTTCAAATACATCCTCAACCCGTCTTTTGTCTTTCTTTTTCTTGCTCATTAACTCGCGTCGCATTCCACTGAGTCGTGAACGTGTTTCATGCTTCAGCTCTTTTAGCTCTTCTTTAATTTGCTTATTCTCCTGATACAATTGGTATATGAAGTAAGCCCCGGCACAAACTCCTGCAACCACGAAGATCTTGGAAGGATCTTTCACAAGGGCATCAATGATCTTGTCGGTATTTTCCCGCTTCCACTGCTGCCGACTTTGATCCTGCTCCCGGTTTTCCTCGGTGAGTTGTCCAAGACCGGCAGCACTGGCTTTCTTAAAAATATTCTCAACGTTGGGTTTCATAAATTTTATCTATGTGCTGGTTATAAGTTTTTTTACTTCT
>JBMOKS010000354.1:741-1810 GCA_049324355.1 Bacteroidota bacterium | reverse complement strand
TTCAGGCACTACAGGGAAGGATGCCGGGTGTTTATGTACAGCAGAATACAGGCGTGCCAGGTGGTGGATTCAATATTCAGATCAGGGGTCGTAACAGTTTGCGAGACGAAGGCAACGATCCTCTCTACATCATTGACGGAGTTCCATTCACGTCTACTTCCCTGACATCGGTAGGAAGAACTATTGTTGGCATAGGCAATCCCTTGGCCGCCATAAACCCAAATGATATAGAAAGTATTGAAGTTCTCAAGGATGCTGATGCAACCGCTGTTTACGGTTCAAGGGGTGCCAATGGTGTAGTGTTGATTACTACCAAAAAGGGGAAGTCAGGGAAAACTAAGGTTGACTTTACTTTTCTTTCCGGAGTTGGAACGATAGCAACGAAAATGGATCTTCTGAACACACCACAATATGTTGAAATGCGCAAGGAGGCTTTTAAGAATGACAATCGTTTAATGACGGCTTTGAGAGCACCGGATATTTTGGTGTGGGATACTACACGATATACAGATTGGCAAAAAGAATTGATTGGCGGAACAGCCAATACGATCAACACATCACTTTCGGTTTCTGGCGGCAACGCGAATACACAGTTCTCATTTAGCAGCGGTTACTATAAGGAAACCACGGTGTTTCCAGACAATTTTTACTTCCAACGATTTTCAGGGTCTCTGAATATAAATCACACGTCATCTAATGGAAAGTTTAAATTCAATGTATCGGCCAATTATACAGGAGGTTCCAATAATCTCTACAGTCAGGACTTGACGGGAATTGCCATTACGTTGCCTCCCAATGCACCTACCCTCTACGATTCATCAAAAAAAATCAATTGGGATTGGAAGAATACGACTATACAAAACCCACTTGCACACCTTGAAAGGAAATACACAAACAACACCGATAATCTGGTAACGAGTACTTTGCTGAGCTATCAGATTATTCCTGGGCTTCATGCGAAAACAAGTGTTGGTTATACGCGAATGGCGGTGAAAGAGATATCAACAAATCCGTTAAGCGCAATACCACCTCAATTCCTATCAACACAAACCGGATCATCAAATTTCGG
>JBMOKS010000354.1:0-731 GCA_049324355.1 Bacteroidota bacterium | reverse complement strand
CCTTATTGAAACGTGGATTGTTGAACCACAGATTGACTACTTCAAGGAAATCGGTCAGGGAAATCTTAGTATCCTGATAGGCACCACGTTCCAGGAATCTATTCAAGAGGGTGAAACAATTCAAGCAACCGGTTATACAAGTGATGCCTTGCTGGAAAATATTCTTGCCGCCACAGACGTGAATGTTGCCAGCTCGAACTACACGCAATACCGTTATGCTGCCATCTTTGGTCGGGCAAACTACATCTGGAAGGAAAAGTACATTGCAAATTTAACCGGACGAAGAGATGGCTCCAGTCGTTTCGGCCCCGGAAAACAGTTTGGTAATTTTGGAGCGATCGGCCTTGCGTGGATTTTTTCGAACGAAAACTTTATCAAAAGCGGTCTACCATTTTTAAGCTTTGGGAAGCTACGCTCAAGTTATGGAAGCACGGGTAGTGATGCGATAGGAAACTATCAATATCTCAACTCTTATTTGTCAACTACTTATCCTTATAATGGCACCAGTGGATTAGCGATATCCCGATTGGCTAATCCAGACTACTCATGGGAGACAAATAGAAAACTTGAACTCGGTATTGAACTTGGGTTTATTAAGGATGCCATTACTTTTTCAGCAAGTTGGTACAAGAACCGATCCTCAAATCAGTTGGTGGGCTTACCTCTGCCAGTCATCACCGGCCAATCCAGTGTGCAATTCAATTTACCTGCAACCGTAGAGAACAAGGGGT
>JBMOKS010000353.1:1862-16359 GCA_049324355.1 Bacteroidota bacterium | reverse complement strand
AGTGAAAGATTGGGCCGCTCATTACTGGAGTTGGGTGGTAACAACGCCATCATCATTACCGAAAATGCCGATCTCGACATGGCGATCATCGGGGCGACTTTTGGCGCCGTAGGCACGGCAGGTCAGCGCTGCACTACTACCCGGAGACTGATCATCCACGAAAACGTCTACAGCGAAGTAAAGGAAAGACTACAGAAAGCTTACGGTCAGCTGAAGATCGGTAACCCGCTGGATTCTTCGAACCACGTAGGACCTCTGATCGATCAATTGGCAGTAAAATCATACAAGGACGCGCTGAAGAAAGTGGAGAAAGAAGGTGGCCGGTTTGTAGTGAACGGTGGCGTGTTAAAGGGTAATGGATACGAATCAGGATGTTACGTGAAACCTGCTATCGCAGAAGTGAAGAACGAATATGAGATCGTTCAAACGGAAACATTTGCGCCAATCTTGTATCTGATCAAGTACAAGACTCTGGATGAAGCCATTGAGATGCAGAATGGCGTGAAACAAGGATTGTCATCCGCGATCATGACCTCGAACCTCCGCGATATGGAGAAATTTCTGTCACACGAAGGCTCTGATTGTGGTATTGCCAACGTCAACATCGGTACATCCGGTGCCGAAATTGGCGGTGCGTTTGGCGGAGAAAAAGAAACCGGTGGAGGCAGAGAGTCAGGCTCGGATGCATGGAAAGTATATATGCGCAGACAGACGAATACGATCAACTTCGGCAACTCGCTGCCTCTGGCACAGGGTATTAAATTTGACATCTAGGCGTTTGGAAATAGACTCCAAACGCTTATTTTTATAAAGTATTCAAATTTAGATTATGCCAGGAAGGAAATACCGTACCGTCATGCTCATCGATGACAACGAGATAGATAATCTCATCAATCAGAAAATGATAGAAGCGGCGGCCATCACTGAGAACATCTACACACACACCGGAGCAAAAAGCGCAATCGAATTTCTGCGCAACATGGAAAAGTTAGATGTTTCTGACAAAGTTCTTCCCGATGTGATCTTTTTGGATATCGACATGCCTCTGATGGACGGATTTCAGTTTCTTGACGAATTCGAGAAACTCACCAACGTCGCCAAGAAGAAATGTAAGATTGTCATGCTCACCTCGTCGATCAACCCGCAAGACTTCAATCGCTCTAAGAAATATGAGAACGTGAAGCTTTATCTTAATAAGCCCCTTTCTCACGAAAGCATCGTAAAACTCGAAGTGTAAAACCCGATTCCCATACTTGATCCTGTCATGCGGTCAAATCGATCGCAGAGCGAACTTTGTCGCGCCTATGAGTAAGGGGAAGTATGCGTACAAGGGAACAACCTCTGTTCAATGGGAACTACAAATAAAATATCGTGATGTGCGCACTGCTAATATCCATTAGCAAGCATCCGGCATCCAGCTTAGATCTCGGTCAATAGTCTGACAAATTTTTCATCCAGTTTAATCAACTTGGTGGGAGCGAAATAACTCACCGTTGTAGCATTTAAGCGTGGTATCAGCGCATTGATCTTCTTGGCCTTTTCTTTCTTAGCCTCGCTCGTGGCGATCTTCAGGACCTTCAGGAAGAGCATGATATTCTCACAACTATCCTTGCCGAATAGCCTGATCTGGCGCTGAATGCTGTTGGAAAGCTGATTGAAGAGTTCATAGTCTTTCATCAGCACGTATTGCAGGGCCAGCAGCGACTTGATCTCGAGTTGTATATAAGGATACTTCTTAAGGCTCACTTCATTGAGCAACGTGTTGATCAGTTTGGCCGCCTCGTCAAACTTATCCACATAATAGCAGGCCAGGGTCCTGTAGATGACATAAATGATGTGTTTGGGTACATCGAGGGCATCTATCTCAAAGTCTTCGAAGATGGTTTCGTTCTCGTGATACAGCTCCGCCTCGGTGCCGTTGCGCAGGTTGCGTTCGATCTTCGAGATGAGGAACTGGGCCGGAAATGTGAATGTGGGGTAATTCACCAACAGGTTGGCGCAGGCGTCGTTGACTTCTTCAAAATACTTCTCCGCCTGACGGTAAACCTTGTAATGGTTATAATATTCCAGCTTGAGGAACTCGAACACCAGGTTCAAGTGATAATAGATGGTATCGAGGTGATAACTTTCGAATATGCGCTGAACTTTGTCAAAAATGTCTTCGATAGACTCGCCATCCTGCTGCATGTTGTCGTCAACCTCCACAAAGAGACGGTGGAAAACGTACATACAGCTCTGATAAACGTACAACCGGTGGGATTCATAGAGCTTGGCTACGTTTTGCATCTCCTTCATAACCAGCTCCAGCCCCAGGCGTTCAATTTCGCCACCGTTCAGCAGATAGTCACCAAATTTCTTGAAATAGTCGGCCAGGAGGTCCTCCGATTTGTCAACGGCCAGCATATAGGCCACGTGACGGTTGTATAACTGAGAATATTGGTAGTCAGGAGAGTTGATATTAAGGCGCTTGAGTGCCTTATAGATGACGGTAAGCTCGTTAGCCAGGTCGTAGTCCAGCAGCTCCTTTTCCAGCTTTTTCAGCGTTGCAACCGATATAGCTTTCTTTTTGGTGAACATCACCTCGTTGATGTTGGCCACTTTTCGCAGCACATCGGTACGCGGGCTTTCCAACTGTTCCATCAGATATTCTTCGATCTTCAGGTTCAATCGGGAGCGAAGGGTATAATAAGCGTTGGCGTTAACGTCCAACTCGGTCATGATCTTGTTGTCAGAAAGAGATCGCTCTCGCAGAGCCTTCAAGAGGTAGGCTGATTTTTCTGCGTTGCTTTCAATGAGTGAATTATAGATGGCGGTAAAGTCTTTTTCAGAGAGCTGCTTGATAATATTCTTGAGTTTGGCCATTCGGAGGACTTTTATCCGTGAAAATTTACAAAAATTATCAATGTAAGCAATGATCAGCGGGCTTGTACATTGACATAAATTCAATTTGGGTCATGCTTTCGTGATAGAGCCTGTGAAGATTAGTTCGTAGTTTTGACTCTTTAACGCTCAAAACTTTGATACGAAGCGCCGTCATAGGATTTCTTTTATGTCTCGGATACTTAAGCGCACAGGCTCAACTGATCTCAGCTGAACGCTCAGCGTTTCGTCAGCTGGAGAAGCAACGATGGGCAAAAGCTCATCTGAAGTTACAAAAAGCGATGCGTAAAGACAGTGCGAGCGCCTCCGGACGATACGTGTGTGCGCTCTATTTTTTCAATCCATTGAACCCGGCGTTCCAGATCGACTCGGCCTACCGTTACACGATGCGGTCGCTTAGCAGCTTTTATTCGGCTTCGCCGAAAAAGCGTGAACGCTGGAAACGTTTTCCACTTGACACCATGATGCTCGTCAGGCTTCGCGAACGTATCGACAGCGCGGCCTTCGAACGGGCAAAAAGTATCAACACCGAGAAGGCTTACGTTCATTTTCTCCAGGCATTTCCGCTTGCCAGTCATCGGCAAGAAGCCACCGTGCTCCGTGATGAAGCGGCCTATCAAGATGCCTTAAAAGAAAACACCTACCAGGCTTTCTTGAGCTATATCAATCGCTACCCGAATGCCTCGCATGCGCCCGAAGCCCGCACGCGTTATGAGAAGCTCTTGTTCGAGTCCATGACCAGAGACAAGCGCCTCAAAAGTTTCGAGAATTTTATTCGCGAATACCCCACGTCACCGCACCGCGCTGAGGCCGAAAAAAATATTTTCGAGATCGCTACGGCCTCCGGCGAAGTGAAAAGTTTCCTTTCTTTCGTTGAACAACATCCTCACAGTCCGTGGACCAAACGGGCCGTCAACATGTTGTTCTACCTGCTTGATGAGCAGGACGAAATTCCATGGCCGGCAAATTTTCTCAATGACTCGCTGAAAAACGTGCAACGCCTCCGCGAGGGCTACCTCGTGCCCTTTCTTCATGAAGGCCGTTTTGGATTCATGGATAAGAGTGGGAAAGAAGTGATCGCACCTATCGCTGCCGGCATCGATCAAGGTTATTTGTGTGGAAATATCACCGAAGATGTGGTCGTTATCAAAGACCAGGTGCTGGGAAGAAATGGCGCGCCGGTGTATGCCGGCCCGGTGTCGGAGATCGACGATCTGGGTGCCGGTTTCTTGAAAATAGACCGCGGCGATTGTGTGTTGGTAGTACACAAAACCGGTTTCAGAATGGGGGACTGCGTGCAAGAAGCCAAAGTTGTTCACGGTCGACTGCTTGCTCTAAGGCAGAACGGGCGATGGTCGCTTTGGACTTTGTCCGGTAAGAGACTCTTTCCCTACGAATGGGATGATATCGGCACGGCGAACGGGTTCATCTTCTTTAAGCAGGGCCAGAATCTTAAGCTAGCCACCCTTGACGCGCTGGCCGGACTTGCCGATCAGAAGACGTTCAGCCTTTCTGACCCTTATCAAGAGGTGAAGGCCTGGCCCCAAGATCTGCTGTGGATCAAAGCCAATGACCGAGAGGGTGTTCTGAGCAGAGATCTTAAGACTGTTATCGAGCCGGCGAAGCACAAACTTACTGCCACGGCCTCCGGTATATTGGCCGAGCGTGACGAGAACTTTTCGTTGTTCAGCTGGAAAGGCGAATGCTCAGAGGTATTTCAGCAGGTGCGCGTGCATGAGCCCTGGACGGCCATTAAAAAAGCGGGCCATTGGCGCCTGTTCGATCCTTCCACAGCGGGTTATTCGGATTCAACATACGACAGCATATGGTTTGCTGGACCGTTCCTCATCGCTTCGACTGCCGACACCCTTCGGGCTTACTTTTCGCACGACAATTATTTGGATATTCCGCAGCCCGCTCATACTTCATTTATTCCCGGAAAAGATTCGACGTCGTTCCTGCTGATTGAAAAAGATGAAAAAAAATCGGTGTACAACTTGAAGGGAACCAAACTCTTTACTGTCACTTACGATGAAATTCAATACGCTGGCCAGGGTTTTTTTATTGCATCAAAGAAGGAGAAAAAGGGCTTGCTGAATGCCACGGGTAAGCTTGTGCTGCCGGTAGAGTATCACGCCATTGGAAACGTTTCTAATAACATGGTGTCGCTTCTTAAGGCCATGAAATTCGGTTTGTATAATGTGAAGAATAATAAGCTTATCAAACCGCAGTACGACAAAAATCTAAATCTGTATACCCCAGAACGGATCATGGCCTACACCAAGGGCGCGTTCGGTTTTATCGATTGGGATAACAAACCCGTGGGCGAGTTCAGTTTTATCGAGATCCGTTATTGGAATGATACCGTGGCTATGGTAAAAAAAGATTCTTATTTTCAACTATACCACATCGAGTCGAGCGAGGTGTTGGAGGATCGTATAAAAAACTATGAGCTTATTCAGGATACAGCTGCTGAAAAATTGGCCATCATACAGCAAGACAATGCTTTTGGGGTTTGGAGCAATAGGCGCGACATCGTAATACCGGTCACATTCAGCGACATTAAAAATCTGGGCTCACCGGAGGAACCGCTTTATTTCACGGAAAAACATGTTGAGGAAGCTTCCATTTTCGTTGTGATCTATTACGACAAAGACGGAAAGATGCTTCGAAGGGAAGTTTACGAAGAGGAGGACTATGACAAGATCTATTGCGCCGATTAAATAGAAATTCATTTCCTCATTTCTGTTATTGATTATATTGCCGCAAATTTCAAGTATGAAAAAAATCCTGGCCCTGATTTGTCTTGTATTGTCTTTTCAAGTTCAAGCGCAACTGCAACCTGACGAACGTCCGAAAATTGTAGTCGGCGTTATTGTGGATCAGATGCGCATGGAATACTTGTATCGCTTCAACACCAAATTTGGCGAAGGTGGTTTTAAGAAGCTGATGGCACAGGGATTTCTACTCAAGAATGCTCATTACAATTATGCACCAACGGTAACAGGTCCTGGCCACGCCTCGGTCTATACAGGCACCACGCCCGCCGTCCATGGTATCATTAACAACGAATGGTACGACAAAAATCTGAAACGTGAAGTAAACTGCGTTAACGACCCCACGCAGAAACCTGTGGGCGTCGCCGAAGGCCGTGGAGAAGTATCGCCGTGGCGTTTGCTTACCACTACAATAACAGACGAACTGAAGCTCGCAACCCAAAAAAGATCCAAAGTGATAGGCATTTCACTAAAAGATCGTGGTGCCGCATTACCTGCGGGGCACATGCCCAATGGAGCCTATTGGTTTGATACCCGCAGCGGCAAGTTCATCACCAGTACATACTACATGACCAAGTTGCCTGAATGGGTGGAGAAATTCAACCAGTTGAATCTTCCGGACAAATACTTATCACAAGAGTGGAAAACAGTTTACCCGATTGAACAGTATGTCGAAAGCGGACCGGACGACACCCCGTATGAGGTTAAGATGGCTGGTAAAGACAGACCCACGTTCCCTTACAACGTGAAAGACCTCCGCAAGAAAAATGGTGAGTACGATATGTTGACCTACCTTCCTTTTGCCGATGATTACCTCACTGAGATGGCCAAAGCCGCTCTTGATGGCGAAGCGCTCGGGCAGGATGATATAACAGATTTCCTTGCTGTATCGTATTCGACACCAGATTTGCTTGGTCACGCCATGGGGCCCAATGCGGTCGAGATCGAAGACACTTACATCAGGCTCGATAAGAATATTGAGGATCTGCTAAAAACCCTGGATGCGAAAGTAGGGGCGGGGAACTACACCATTTTCCTCACGGCCGACCATGCTGTGGCAGACGTTGCTCAGTATTTGAAAGATAATAAGATACCGGCAGGATATTTCAATCCGGGCAACATCAAGGCATTGCTGAATGAACACCTGAAAAAATATTTTCCCGATCGCGACATTGTCGAGGCCATTGATGGTGAACAGGTATTTTTCAATCAGGAAGCTTTTCAGCGAGATCCTAAAACTTCGGGCATCGATATGCTGATAGCAACAGAGCTTGCTGTAAACTTTTTACTCGCGCAGGAAGGTATTTCCAATGTTTATCCGGAAAGCCTGATTCGCCAGGGACGCTATGATGAGGGTGGCACGAAAGGCATGTTCATCAGGGGATACAACGCCAAACGTTCAGGCGACCTGATCTTAGCGCTGGAGCCAGGATGGTATATTGGAACTCGCGTGCCGGGCACAACGCACGGTTCGCCTTACACGTATGATACTCACGTGCCCATATTGTTCTATGGCAAGGGCATTAAAAAAGGTTCATCTGTTCGATATCACCCCATCACGGATATCGCGCCGACGTTGTCTGTCCTTTTAAGTATCAAATTTCCCAGTGGTTGCACAGGGCAACCCATCGCGGAAATATTCGAGTGATACTGTCCCGGACTTTGCAGGGATTATCCCACGCGCCGGTCCGTGTATAAAAAGGTGTTTTGTTTTACGGTGAAATACTTATCTTCCGCGATTATTTAGTTCGCAAATTTCATGAGTGAAACAAAGTTCAAACCTGCATTAGGGTTATGGGATGCTACCATGATCGTAGCAGGATCTATGATCGGCTCCGGTATTTTTATCGTTGGTGCCGACATCACCCGGAATGTAGGAAGTGCAGGATGGCTCGTGGCAGTGTGGCTGATCACTGGCTTTATGACCATCACCGCGGCCGTAAGCTACGGCGAACTAAGCGGCATGTTCCCCAAGGCCGGAGGTCAATACGTTTATCTCAAAGAATCTTATAATCCGCTGATCGCTTTCCTGTATGGCTGGAGTTTCTTCGCAGTGATCCAGACCGGAACCATTGCCGCAGTAGGCGTGGCATTTTCCAAGTTCACCGCCTATCTTGTCCCTGGCGTAAGTGAGGACCTTGTGCTACTCGATTTAGGGTTCGTTACAATCTCGCCCGCGCAGGTGCTCTCCATCTTTATTATTATCCTGCTCACTTACATTAATACCCGAGGCGTGGAAGGGGGAAAGACGATCCAGACTACCCTGACAGCAGTGAAGTTGATAAGCCTTTTCGGACTGATACTTTTCGGATTTATCATGATGAAAGGCGATGTGTGGGATGCCAACTGGACCAACGCCTGGAATTTGAACAAGCTAAACGCCGACGACAGCATAGAAACTTATACTACAATTGCTGCAATCGGCGCTATTGCCGCCGCCATGGTGGGCTCGATCTTTAGCAGCGACGCATGGAACAACGTGACGTTCATCGCCGGAGAGATCAGGAACCCCCAGCGCAACATCGGACTCAGCTTATTTCTGGGGACGCTTATCGTAACGATCATTTATGTTACGGCCAACCTGATGTACACATCGGTTTTGCCGATGAATGAAATTGCCTATGCCGAAAAAGATCGTGTAGCCGTGGCTGCCTCGCACGTCATCTTTGGCAATGTGGGCACCGTGATCATCGCCCTGATGATCATGATCTCAACCTTTGGTTGTAACAACGGATTGATCCTCGCCGGCGCACGTGTGTATTATACTATGGCCAAAGATGGATTATTTTTCCGTCAGGCCGGAGAACTCAATAAATTTGCTGTTCCCCAGCAGGCACTCTGGGTGCAGTGCTTGCTCGCTTCCATATGGTGCCTCAGCGGTCGTTACGGAGACCTGCTGGATATGGTATCGTTTGTGGTGGTATTGTTCTACATGCTCACCATTGTTGGTATCTTTATTCTGCGAAAACAACGTCCTGAAGCGCCGAGACCATACAAAGCATTTGGATATCCGCTTCTGCCTATGGTTTATATTGTCATGGGCATTACGTTCTGCACATTGCTCATCATCTATAAGCCCAAATTCACATGGCCAGGCCTGATCATCACCCTGATCGGAATACCGCTGTACTATTTAGCGATGCGCCGCAAGAAAACAACTACGTAGGAATTTTAAGTTGAAGGATTTTAGATCTCAAATTTGAAATCCTGGAATTTCTATTCGGCCGTAACCAACTGCTGAAACAGTATTTGCAGCCCTTCCTCAAACGAGTGGGGTTCGTAACCCAGCTCTTTCCTTGCTTTTTCAATCACGAAGCCCGTGGTAAGCGGTCGTCGGGCGGGTTGTTTGAATTGTGTGGAGTCGGTGGGTTTGATCAGCGATTTGTCGAGTTTGAAGAAGTCGGCCGTTTTGATCGCGATGTCGTAAGGCGACAAAAAATCTTTTCCGGAAATATGATAGATACCTGATGCCTTCTTTTTTGCGGCGAGGTAACATCCGTTGGCCAGATCTTCTGCCAGCGTAGGTGTGCGCCACTGATCGTTCACCACTTGTATGGATTTCTTCTGTTCCAAAGAATTTTTCACCCAAAGCACGATGTTGGAGCGGCTCATGTCGTTAGTGATGCCAAACACCAGAACAGTTCTTAGAATGCACCAATCGATGTCACTGCTCAAAATAAGTTTCTCCGCCGCCAGCTTGCTTTCGCCGTAATAGTTTACCGGTCCCGGTTTTTCATTTTCATCCAGCGGTCCGTGACTTCCGTCGAAAATAAAGTCGGTGGAGACGTGTATGAGCCGTACTCCGTTTTTCTTGCAGGCGTGAACGAGGTTCTCAACTGAGGTTACGTTGGCTTTCCAGCAAGCATCTTGCTGCGTTTCACATTGATCGACATTGGTCATCGCCGCGGTGTTGATAACCACGTCGGGACGAACCGTTGAAAGAACGCGTTCCACTTCGCTGGCATCGGTGATATCAAGTGAATGAAACTCTCCACGTTCGAGCATGATTGCCGATTTGCCACGTGCCGTACTCACCGGATAGACTGTGGTGTCTTTCTGCAATAAAGAAATTAATTTTTGACCAAGAAGTCCGTTGGCGCCGGTAACCAGTATTTTCATTCCTATTGGCTATTTTTTCTTCTCCGGAAATTGATATCCGTAAAGTTTCGTGATCTTTTTCTTCGATATTTCATCTACCGTCACCGTCATACGAATGTCTTCTGTCGGACGGTCATTTTCGTCTTTAGGCAATGCGGCGATCTTGTCTATCACCTCCAGGCCTTTGATCACTTTTCCGAATACGGTATAACCTCCGTCCAGATTAGGCGTGCCACCCACCGTGGTGTAAGCATGCAACATGGTGGGAGAAACCTCTTTGTCGACCTTGATGCCTAGCTTGCTTTCGACTATCGGTTTCAGTCTCATGATATAGGCTTCATATCCTTTCATGTCTCCGGTTTGGTAGAACGTCATGATCGAGTCGTAGTAATTTTTATTCTCAGGATCCTGGAAGAACTGCTGAAGCCCCATGCTGAGTTTCTGAGGATCGGTTTTGATTTCACTTTCAGTATAGGTTTTTCCCTGTACAATATAGAACTGACTTCCGCTGGAGGCTTTGGTGGGATTCATCTGATCTCCCAAACGAGCTGCAGATAAGGCTCCTTTTTCATGGATCAGGTTGGGATTGAATTCGGCATCAATGGTGTACGCCGGACCACCCTGACCTAGTCGCTGGCCGGACTTGGCGCGTTTGGAGTCAGGATCGCCACCCTGGATCATAAAGCCCTCGATGACGCGGTGGAAGAGGAGGCTGTCAAAATAATGTTCTTTGGCGAGCTTAATAAAATTTGCCTTATGCTTGGGTGTCTCATCGTATAAGATCGCCACCATGTCGCCGTACTTGGTTTTTATGGTTACAACATGATCTTTTTCCTGAGCACAACCGGTGATCAGCGCAAAAAAGCAACACGATAAAGCTAAAGAGATTAAGAAAGACTTATTCATAATAAGAATTTAATGGGCGAGCAAATTTAGAATGTTTTAGGGATCTTCGAATGTTATGAAACTTTTACTTCTTTTCTGATCTCGGATAGGATTTCTGAGCCGCCGGAGGCAAGGACTTCCAGACCAATGCTTTTTCCCAGTTCTTTGCCATCTTCGGCAGGGGCAGACCGTTTTACTTTTACGACTCGTCTTCCGTCAAGGGAGATAATACCGGCTTTTAAGGTGATGGTATGGCCCTCCATCCAGGCGTAGCCAAACGAAGGAATGCTGCAGCCACCTTCAAGTGTTTTTAAAAAAGCGCGCTCGGTCCGGATACAATCTTCGGTTTGAGCATGATTGACCCAGCGTTCAATGACTTCTTTTTTGTCGTAGCTCAGTTTTTTATGGCATTCAATAGCGATGCTGCCCTGGCCCACCGGAGGAACGAAATAGCTAGTTTCTATCTTATCGACAATAAATTCGTCGTACCCCATGCGATGAACGCCCGCATAGGCCAGAATGAGCGCGTCACACTCACCGGCTTTTAGCTTGCTGAGACGCGTTTGCAGATTTCCGCGAACCGAAACAACCTTGGCATGCGGATAAAAATGTTTAAGGAAAGCAATCCGCCGGGTCGACGAGGTTCCGATGCGAATGCCCTCTCGGGTTAAGCTGAAATTCTTTTCATTGCTCAATACCACATCATTCGGCGATTCACGTTCTGTAAAGCCGATGAGTTCCAACTCGTCAGACAGTGTCGATGAAAGATCTTTGGCGCTGTGAACGGCAATGTCGATCTCACCGTCGAGTAGTTTGGTTTCGATTTCTTCGGTGAACACACCTTTGCTTCCGATCTTAGCGATGGAGACATCAAGTATTTTATCGCCCTTGGTGTCAATCGGTACAATTTCGGTTTGGTAGCCTGAAGGCTTGATCAGGTCAGCTACATAATTTGCTTGCCACAGGGCCAGTTTGCTGCCGCGTGTACCAATTCGGATGATCTTATTCATGGGCGTGGATGACGGGTTGATTTCTGTCTGTCTAATTTAAGAGATGTTCATTTATCAATTGCAAACTAGCGGGTAACTTAATTCCCATTTTTTCTGTGATGCCGTCGGCTTCAGTCAGACGCCCGGGCTTCAAGTCCCTAACCGTTTTCAATTTCTAAAGGCCTGCAGCTTGCAGCCATCGACAGAGAACCACAAACAGTTCAGTACAGGGTGTGGTTTATTTAAGGATTCAAAGCCTTCGAAATCTTCAAAGACAGGTCCAGGAAGATCATTTTTGCGCTTCCATTACGCTCCAGGTGATAGGTGGCGTCGTTCATGAGTTTAAACGACGTTTCGATCTTTTCCAGATTCATCACTTTGCTAAAGTCTTGTACAAACTTCAATTCTTCGCCTCGTGTTCGATTGATGCTGTTGGCTTGTGCATGATGGAGCAAAGTCTCGCGCATCATGTTCATGCTGTAGGTGATCATGTTCTTCTGGCTTAGCTTGTCCAGCCCGTGGTAGTCTTCCGCCATAGTCACCAGTGCGCCATAATTCCGTTTGAAACACGCTCTCATCCATTCGGTGAAGCGTTGGGTATTGTTGTCTTCTTCGTTTTCCAGCAGCTTGAGTGCAAAGTTGAGATTGCCATCCGCCAGTTGAATGACCTTGTTGATCTTGGATGTTTCTACGTCACGGTGTGCTGTCAGGTAATTTTCCAGTTCATCGTCAGTTAATAAAGGAACGGTTACGATCTGCGTTCGTGAAATGATAGTCGGCAGAAGTTTATCGGCAGCATTGGTCACGAGAATAAAGTAGGTGTGGGCCGGTGGTTCTTCAAGTATCTTCAGAATACCGTTAGCTGCAGAGGGGTGCATGAGTTCCGGCCGCCAGATGATCATCACTTTGTTGCGGCTTTCAAACGGTTTTAAAGAAAGTGTTTTAATGATCTCACGACTTTCTTCCCGCGAGATCAGTGCTTGCTTGTCTTCGCCACCATAGTGGTTCGTCCAATCGTCGAGGTCGCCGAAAGGTTGCTCTGTAAGAAACGCCCGCCACGACTTGAGGATCTCTGCTTTGAAACGATCTTCGTCTTTGTCGTTCTTGATATTGCTGAGCGGAAAAACAAAATGAGTGTCGGGATGAATGAACTTGGTGTTTTTTGAGCAGGCGGCACAGGTGCCGCAAGCGTCGTCACCTTTGTTTTCGCAATGCAGGTAAGTGGCATACGCCAATGCCATTGGCAAGTTAAGGGCTCCCTCTGCTCCGACAAACAACTGGGCATGAGCGCTGTGGTTGCTCTTGACAGCTTCGGTCAAAAGGCTTTTTACTTCATGCAGTCCTGGTACATCACTGAATTTCATAAGTTACTTCTTTTCCCAAACACGGGACACTGCGGTGTTATTGAATACTTTTAATAAGATCTCTTTTTCAATCTCGTCGAGAACAATGTTTCTTCGGGCCATCACGCGTTCAGCGGTGTCGAGTGCTTTATCAATCTGATACGTCGTAAATCCTGCTGACCCTCCCCACGAAAAAGAAGGAATATAGTTTCTGGGGAAACCTTCTCCAAAAACATTAGAAGATACATCGACTACCGTGCCGGTGTTGAACATGGTGTTAATGCCACATTTGCTGTGATCGCCCATCATCAGTCCACAGAATTGCAACCCAGTGCTTTCGAACCGGCCTTGACCATGGCTCCAAAGTTTAACGTGATCGTAATTGTTTTTGAGGTTTGAGGTGTTGGTATCGGCGCCCAGGTTGCACCATTCGCCCAGTACCGAGCAACCCAGAAATCCATCGTGGGCCTTATTGCTGTAACTGAAGATCACCGATGTGCTGATCTCACCACCAACTTTAGAATAAGGTCCAACCGTAGTGTCGCCTCGAACTTTGGCTCCCATATTGACATGCGCACCCTCACACAAGGCAAAGGAGCCGCGGATCATGACACCCTCTTGAATGATGCTGTTCTTGCCCAGGTATACCGGGCCGTTTTCGGCATTGATGATCGCCGCGCGAACGTAAACGCCTTCCTCCACGAACAAATTCTCCTCGCCATAAACCACCGTGTGGCTGTCTTGAATACCGGCCGATCTTCGACCTTCCGTGATCAGCTTAAAATCGAGTTGAATCTGGGCGGCATTTTCACGGAAGATCTTCCAGGTTTTGTCGATGACGGTGATCTCGCCGGGGTATTCGATGGTGTTGGTTTTATCCATAGCCTGGTCGGGCTTGTGGGCAGCAATGAGTATTTTATTCTTTACCAGGAAATACCTCTCCGGCAGCGCACGGATGGCGTCCACCAGGTTCTGATCGGGGCAAACAGCGCCGTTGACCAGCAGGTTATCGGAGGTGGCGCGGAGTTGAAATTTCCTGGATAAATATTCTTCAGTTTGGAAGGAAGCGGCCGTTTTAAGCCATTTTTCCCACTTTTCGTGGATCGTAAGGATGCCAACCCTGATTTTACTGGTGGGGCGTGTGAAGGTAAAGGGTAAAAGATCAAGGCGGATTAGCGGGTCATCGAAGAGGATCAGATTCATCCTCAAAAGTATCAAAGTCGGGCAGACACACAAAGC
This sequence comes from Bacteroidota bacterium, assembly GCA_049324355.1. GTDB lineage: Bacteria > Bacteroidota > Bacteroidia > Cytophagales > Cyclobacteriaceae > Chryseosolibacter. Next base: position 2,148 of record JBMOKS010000353.1, on the reverse strand, counting down.
ACACGGCCGCTTTGAAAATAAAAAAGGTCTTCAGGACGAAGACCTTTTCACAGTGCTTATTTGAAGAAGAAATTAAGCTTTCTTTTGGTACTTGTTCTTGAATTTCTCTACACGACCTGCCGTATCCACAAACAGTTTTTTGCCGGTGAAGAACGGGTGAGAAGCAGAGCTAACCTCGACTTTGATCACGGGATATTCTTTACCGTCTTCCCATTTGATAGTCTCTTTGGGAACCTGGGTAGAGCGGGTTAAAAACTTATGATCGCTGGAAGTATCCCAGAAAATC
>JBMOKS010000353.1:843-1852 GCA_049324355.1 Bacteroidota bacterium | reverse complement strand
GGATGAATGCCTTTTTTCATGTCAATTCGTTCGTTTTTCCTATAAAAGGACTGCAAAGATAGGGATTGGGCCTCGAAATGCAATCCCCGGCCTGAATAATTTGTAAGAGAAGTTAAGTGGTTGTATTTTGGTTCCAAAATGGAACCATTTTAGAGGATATGGCAACAATTACCCTAAAAAACATTCCTGCCGGACTTTATGAGAGACTAAAGCGACATGCGAAACTGAGACGCCGCAGTTTAAATAGCGAAATAATCAGCCGGCTGGAAACTTCTGTCGGCGATGTGATGGACCCGGAAGAGATTAGATTGCGAGCCCGGCTTTTCAGAGAGAAAATAAGGGGACAGTTAAGCCCTGAGGAGATTGAAAACGCCATCAATGAAGGTCGCCCTACATCCAATGAGATTGACTAAATGCTTTTAGCCACTTGATCGTAGTAGATACCAACATCATAGCCCACGCAACATTTAAGACTGCCTACACATCCAATGTCTTGAAAGTTCACCAAAAAGATCCGATGTGGGTGGCGCCTATTCTTTGGAAAAGTGAATTTTTGAATGTTGTGTCCCTTCATTTGAGAAAGAATCTTATCAACTTAGAACAAGCTTTTGAGGCTTACGAAACGGCCTCTAATTTTATAGGATCAAACGATCAACTGGTGTCACCCTACGATGTTATCGAGCGGATCAATAACGCCTCCTGTTCGTCTTACGATTGTGAATTTGTGGAATTGGCTGAAAGAATGAATACAAGTCTTATTACCTACGACAAAAAGATCCTGAGTGAATTTCCATCCATCGCCATGAAACCTGAAGATTACCTAGCACAGGCACTATGAGATTATTGTTTTGTTTTTTATTGCTCCCCCTGTTGACTGTTGCCCAAAGCAACTACGCACCGCTCAACGAAGACTACGAACATAAAATAGACCGGTACGAGATCAAAACCGGTAAAATTATTCCTGAGATATTCACCACTATAAAACCCTATAAACGTTCTGCGATCGTTG
>JBMOKS010000353.1:0-833 GCA_049324355.1 Bacteroidota bacterium | reverse complement strand
ACTCCGCACAACGACAGAATGTGTTCGGTTCACGAGCAGATCGGTTCAACTACGAATACCTGCGCAACGACAGCTGGGAGTGGTCGCGGGCCGAAACGAGCGACAGCCCGAAGCCCGTGCTTAAATATTTCTATAAAAAGAAGTCAGATCTTTTTTATGTGGACGAAGACGGACTGGATCTCCACGTCAATCCGGTGATCTACATCGGCGCTGGAAAAGACTCACGTGCCGACGACATGCTGTTTGTCAACACGCGCGGTTTCGAAGCCCGGGGTATGATCGATAAAAAGGTTGGTTTTTATACTTACCTCACCGATAACCAGATGATGTTGCCGTCTTATGTTCAGGAGCAACTCACCTTAAATCCCGTTGTACCGCACGAAGGTTTTTGGAAAGAATACAAAACACAAAAAGGTGTAGATTTTCTGCAAGCGCGTGGCTATATCACCTACGATGCCACGAAACACATTCACCTTCAATTTGGCCACGACAGATTTTTTATTGGCAACGGTCAACGCTCGCTCATATTTTCAGATTTTGGACCACCGGCGCTGTTCCTGCGTGCAAACGTGAAGATCTGGAAGCTGAACTACATGTTTGTTCTCAACCAAATGACCGCCGACGCTACAGGTTCTCTTTCGGGAAGTAAGCCCACCAGCAAGGGATATCCGGACAAATACGTGGCGTTGCATCATTTGAGTATCAATATTGGTAAGAAATTGAATGTCGGTATTTTCGAGTCGGTCGTGTTCAGTGCTGACGATTCTGTGGGCGGAGACCGATTTCGCCTGGCATATTTAAATCCGATTATTTTTTACCGCGCCATAGAGCAA
>JBMOKS010000352.1:0-1828 GCA_049324355.1 Bacteroidota bacterium | reverse complement strand
GTCTTACTCAACGGGACCTACGTGGGGAGTTTCTACATACCTGAATTCCTTGGCCATGAAATAAAAGAGTTCAAAGTTTTTGATAGCACCCTTGTAGCTATACAAGGGCACTATCTGGTAACTTATACCTTACCTAACCTTTTAAGGAGTGACTAAACAACTTTGGAATTATTCCTTCGGATCGCGGATTACAACCACTTTCATTTTTCTCTCTGATTGCTTCAGTTCAAACCCAATTTCTTCAAGCCATTTTTTATAATCAGGAAATGTATTCCGAATGTTTTTCTCTTCCAGGAGTTTTGTGTAAAACGCTTCATTGTATGAGTAGTCAATATCACTTGTGATCCCTGTGGCATCAAAAAATGGGGGCTGTTTATCCGGGTGATGTGTCAGGTTGCCTAACGGTGAATTTCCAAATCGACTTTCCAATTGGAATATGATATCACGAACTTTTGCATTAGTAATGTAGGTTATCCCATTTTGATTGACAGTCCTCTTGTAGGGTTTCCCTTTAGTCTTGGTTATCAGTCTTTCCATGTTCTTTTTAGGCACTGTTAATTCCCAACATGGCATCATCTTTTCGATTACCAATACTTCATAGCCAAAACATACCTTTAAGGCATGCTGCATTATTTTTTGTAAAAAAGATGATGAGGCTTTTTCTAAAGGAACCTTGACGATGTAGTTGAACCTGTTATTTGGGGAAGTGTAGTTTGCTTCAAATAATGAGGAGTCTTTCACTTCCAGAATTGGTCTGTACCAATACTTGCCATAGGACCTGCGCTGATGTGGGTTCTTAATCGTATCTGGATAAATACCAGAATAAGGTGGATACATTTGAGGCGGTCTGTTCCAAAGCGTGTCTCCGTATGCCATGTAATAAAGTCGCCTTAAATTTTCACCCAGCACTTGAATTCTCCCCTGACGTTCCTTCAATTCCGGGTCTTGTGCCCACCTAAAATTTTCTACGAACGGATAATTTTCAATGCCCACCTGATTGCCTTTATAAATCGTTACCTGTGAAAAATAAAGAAGACGATCAAGCGATTCGTTGTCCATTAACTGCAGCGGGTTATATTCCACTTGCATTGAATTGATAAGGCTATCCCTCTTTACCATTGATGAGATGGTATAGTTAGACTTCAGCATTTCTATGATAACTTTTTCCGCTGCTTTCGGATTACTTCCAATCCAGGCGATTAATCCGTTCCTGTCAATTATGAAGATATGAGGCACACCGACTTTGCCGGCAGCATCGATCCAATCTTTCTCGATTGTTCCAGCAGCGTCATCTACAGCTACCGTATACTGCATCTTATCCCCCTTTTTCTCAACATACTTTTCAACTTTTAAAACATACGAGGGCACTTTTGCATTTGGAGGATCATTTTGTTCTTCCATTACGAAGACCTCCATCACGGTGACGTCCGATTGGTAATTTTTAGCAATGGCTGTAAGATCCGGGATTGCTGCAGCGCATGGCGCACACCATGTTGCGCCAAACGCAACAACATATATTTGTCCATTCTTAAATGTGCTTGTTGGTTGCCCCTTTATCCATTTAAACGGTTTTAACTCTGGTGCCTTGTCACCTACATGCAGATATTTGGATTGTTCTTTATTGGACTGGGAATTGCTGGTTTTTGTTAAGCAAAGAATTGCCAGCATCAATACGATACATATTGAAATTTTCATGATTAATGTGTTTTGTTTGAACTTTAGGGAAGGCAGATCATAACGCCTCTCGCAGACTCAAGATTTTAATTCATTAATAACCGGGGTTCTGTGTCAATCTAGGATTTACTAATCGCTCTGAATTGGGTATTGG
>JBMOKS010000351.1:0-16461 GCA_049324355.1 Bacteroidota bacterium | reverse complement strand
CCGCGAATCATAGGACTGCCTCCACCTAGCTGGCTCTTTTGGATAAACACTGCGTTGGAAATTCCCAACAAGTCTGCGGCCGTTTGTGGGTTTTGAAATTTCATCAGCGATGAACTGATGGTCGAAACTTTGCCGGGAACTTCCCTGAGATTCTGCTCCCATCGGTTTGCCGAGACAACTATCTCGCTTAAATAATAAGTTGAATCTACTTGCATGTCGGCACCATCCTGGGCAAATGCCAAAGAGGAAACGACGAGCAAGCATATCGCAAACATGCTTTTCATTCGTAATAAATTAAATAGTTAGATAATGACAAGTTACCGGAATGAAATCCGGCCGTCTGATTTTAAAAATTTAGACCCGAGGCGGAGGTGTCATTATGTCGCGGTGGAAATCTTGAATAGAAAATTCATATCGAGAAATGAGGTACTCTCCAAAAAATTGTGTCTCAAAAACTATTTCTTCCGGTGGAACAACATAAATCAACGAAATAAACTGAAAGATCTGACCGGGTAGCGAATCTTTGTGCTTCATTGGTTTACTTACCACCTCGTCCAGAAGTGTCAGCAGACTATCTTCTTTTTCATCATGAAGGCAATAAATTTTTACTTCTTTTTCTGCCTTCTCTACTCTCGCTATGTCGTACATCTTACCGTTGAACAGTATTTCGTTCTCATCAACAGATGCCTCTTCAAATTGCTGAATTGTAAGTTGTAATATCTCCAGTTCATGGTCAGGTCTTAGCTTCAATGCCTCTCTCATTTCCGACCTGATCTGTTGAAGTTGCAGACAGTAGTAAACGTAGAAGCCCGCCCCATTGCACAAAAAAATTAGTATTACTGATATGGCTCCTATCTTTTTCACAATACGAATCTAACGAAAAAAGGGATCAAGGTTCCTATTCTTAGTTCCTGGTTTTTGCTACTGGCCAAGAACTAAGAAGCCCGGAACTGCGAACTACTACCGGATACCCGGCACATCAACCGGCTTGGTTTGTTGCCAGTTGTTAACACTTTTGCGTTGCACAGGATATACTTCATCCAAAGAATTGCCATCATACAACCTGCCATTCTTCATAACTTGTTGGATGGTATTGGTGTTGCGGATATTGTCCAAAGGATTTTTATCCAGGATGATAAGATCGGCGAGTTTACCGGCTTCAATGCTACCGAGGTCACCGCCGAGCCCGAGCGCATTTGCGCCGATTATCGTAGCTACTTTCAAGGCATTATGATTAGACATTCCACCCGATTGCATGGACCATAATTCCCAATGGTAGCCGAGGCCCTGAAGCTGGCCGTGAGAACCAACTCCGGCACTGCCTCCCGACTTCACCAGGTCATTCACGAAACGAGCATGATCAGGAAATACATGCTCATCGTACATGAACCAGCTGCCTCTTCTGCGCGATTTTGCATCCAGCTCACCCTTCGGTGTGAACGTATTCAGCTTTTCGTCGCCATTCACATTTTCAGTAGCATAGTAAAAGTTCTCCGCCCACGGTCCTCCATACGACACCAGCAATGTTGGCGTGTAAGTCGTTCCTGATTCGGCGACGAATTTTGTAAAGTCTTTGTAGAGCGGGTAGATGGGGAATGCGTGTTCGTGGCCCGGATAGCCGTCGATAATATTGGTCATGTTGAGTTTAAAATCCAAGCCACCTTCTGTAGTGGGTCTCAGGTTTTGTTCTTTCGCCGCCATGATCACCCACTGGCGATGCTGCCGGTTTCCGGTAAGATACATCTTAATGTACTTCGTGTTATAATAGTCCGAGTACTGTTTCAAAATATCCCGGGCCTGATCCAGGTCTTTGAGATTGTAGGACCAAAAGCCTACTCCTGGGCCCGTAGAATAAATTCGGGGTCCCGTTACCTGGCCGGCATCCACAAGATCAGAATACGTAAGCACATCGGTGGTTCCGGTTTGCGGATCGCGTGTTGTCGTTACACCATAAGCGAGGTTTGCCGCGTACATCCACACCTGATTTTTGTGTATTCCCCACGAAGGCCACATATGCGCGTGCGTGTCAACAAATCCCGGAACAATCGTCTTTCCTTTGACATCAATTTTCTGAACACTGGCATCAACTTTAATCGAACCGGCAGGCCCTACTTGTTTAATGCGGTTGTTTTCAACAAGAATATCGCCCGATTCAATCACATCATCTCCTTTCATGGTGATAACACGCGCTCCTTGCAACAGGGCTTTTCCTTGTGGAATGTCTTTTGGTACCAGCACTTTTATACGGATCTCGCCAGGCTTATATCCTTCGTCCTTTTTCTTTTCATCTTTTCCGTTTTCCTTCTTCTCGTCTTTTTTCTCGCCGTCTTTTTTCGCAGCTTCATCGGCCTTCGCTTTTTCTTCGGCTTCTTTCTTCTTTCTCAGTTCATCTTCTTGAGCCTTGGCATCTTCTAAATTGTAAGTGAAAAAAGCATTGCCGATAGACCAGAAAACAACTTTGCCATTATTATTCCACGATGCAAACTGTCCTCCGATCTTGGTCAGCTTGCGCGAAGGGAATTGTGAATTGGTGGGATCGGCTACAGAGATCTTCGGAGCTTCAGCACCAACCTGTGGCACCGATACCACATAAATTTCATTGTGAATCTGAACCAAGGCCTGATCTCCTTCAGGAGCCATCACGATCACTTCAGCATTAGAAGGCTCGCGCTGAGGTTCCATCTCAGATTCAACCATCATACAGTGTTGTTCAACCGAGGTGCCGTAAGTCGTGATACCGGAAACTTTCAAATGTGCTTTTTCATCAGTACCGTCCCAACGAACGGAGATCAAACCTTTTTGTCCGTGATGGAGGTAGATACGATCATTTGACTTTACAAAGTGTGGCGTACTTCTTCCTTTGGCTTTATCGATGATATTGATCGGCCCGCCGTCTCCCGATATCCAGGCGAGATTTTCCTGGCTCGAAAATCCAAAAGGTCCTTCGGCGTCCTGAAAAAATTGCGAGGCCCCGATCATCATCACAATTTTATTGCCCTTATATGACCAAGCTGGTTCCGTATACAGCGCCGGACTTGACGTGAGCTTTATTGCCTTAGCTCCTTTAGCTTTAAAATTGATCTTGTATATATTTCCACCGTTGTTTTCCCAGCTTACCCACGCCAATTGGCTTCCATCTGGGCTCCACGCCGGCATAGCTTCCGTAAAATTAAAATCACTTACACGTTTGGGTTTACCATCGGGCAAGGTCATAACATATAATCTGTTCAGCGCCGTGAATGCCAGCTGTTTTCCATCGGGCGAAACTCTTCCGTCGCGGATCTGTGTAGCCATCATTTCCTTGTCATCTTTGATGGGATATTGGAACTCCAGCGCCGGACCCAGTTCAATCTGCGTGTCTACTTCAAAAGGAATTTCAATGGCATCGCCGCCGCCTACCGGAATACGATAGATCTTTCCACCATAAGAAGCCACAACTTCTTTGCTGTCGGGAGTAAACGACATGGCTGGTAAAACTCCCATGGGTGCAATGGACTCCTGCTCGTCACGCTGCACGGGATATGCCAACCATTTCTCCTGGCTTGTTTTCAGATCTCGCAACACCAATCCTGTTTTGTCGTTGTAGCGCGAACCATACACCAGCCACTTTCCATCGGGCGAGAGTACTGGCGTGAAGCCCGAACCATAACGTGCTGTGCGTGTGTCGACCTCACCGGTTTCACGATCGTATAGTGCTACCTGATATTGCGGCAATTGTGCATTATAATTCCATGCCCCCGTACGTTGTGCAAACCAAACATACCGGCCATCGCTTCCAAATGCAGGTTCAATAGTCTTCAGGTTGTCTGGTTTGGAGATCAGTTGAGCGCCGCCTCCTCCGTCTTTATGATAGAGCCACAACTTCAAATTACGACGGCCCTTGGATACTACAATGTAATTGCCATCGGGTGTCCATTCGGCAGACTGAAAATTGTCGGTATTTCCTTTGGTGATCTGTAATGAGTCTTTTTTGTCCAGCGAAAAACGCCAGGCATTTTCTCCGCCGCTGCGATCAGATATACACAAGATATGCTTTCCATCGGGGCTGAATTTCGGATGAGATTCAAACGACATGTCCTTTAAGAAGGGTTGCGCTTTTCCTCCACTAAACGGCAACAGGTAAATGTCGCCGAGCATATCGAAGGCAATGGTTTTCCCATCAGGACTTATGTCGAGCGACATCCATGAGCCTTCATTGGTCTTGAGGTTTATCTTGCGGGCTGCTTCCAGTGGAAGGAACTCTCTTTTTTTTGACTTTTCTTTTTTTGTGGAATCGGTTTTTACTTTAACCGTATCGCCAGGCAGTGTTTGCGCAACGGCAATCTGTACAGCCAGCAATAGAAATATCAGGGTTATTCGGTTCATATGGTCACTACATTAATAGCACGGGAAGGTTACAAAATATTTGGTGACAAAAAATCGCATTTATATCAATGGCGATAGCCAGTTTCTGGAAGTCTTATAGATTGAACAAATTGTTCAATTCGAGGTCGACTTTGTTGACAATAAAAGCAAAGTCGTCGATGTTTTCTACAAAATCAAGGTCGTTAACATCAATGACAAGCAACTTGCCCAGCTTATAACCGCCGATCCATCGTTCGTAGTGCTCGTTCAGGTTACGGAGGTAGTCCAGCCGGATGGCATATTCATAGTCGCGGCCACGTTTCTGGATCTGTCGCACGAGCTTGGGAATATCGGCCTTCAAATAGATCAATAGGTCTGGCGGCTGCACGAATTTGATCATCGAATTAAAAATATCGAGATAACTCTGATAATCGCGTTCGTGAATGAACCCGCTGGTGTGCAGGTTGGAGGCAAAGATGTAGGCGTCTTCATAGATAGTGCGATCCTGGATGGTGGTTCGCTGACTTTCGCGGATATCGTTCACCTGTTTGAACCTGCTATTCAAAAAATAGATCTGCACATGAAAGGCCCATCGCGGCATGTCTTCATAAAAATCGCGGAGGTATGGATTTTCGTCCACCGATTCAAACAGCGCCTGCCATCCGTAGTGTTTCGAAAGCTTGGCTGTAAGTGTGGTCTTGCCTGAGCCGATGTTTCCGCAAATGGCAATGTGTTGGGGAAGTTTCTTCACTTATGTTTTATTCAGTGGCGAAAGTATTTAATGAAGAACATTCGTCAAAATAATTTATTCATTCACCACCACTGCCAGCGTTTTGCCTTTCGGATCCACAGCTAGTCTGGAAATAGTATTCAAAGGAACCGCAGACGGTATATTAACTTCCTGCCAGAAAGATTTTCGCGTGGGATCTATAAAGAAGATCTTTTTACCGTCGCTCATCAGTATTTTGCCGTCGGGTGCCCAGGCAAGGTACTCACTTCCCTTAATGCCATCCACGATGGTAACTATTGCTCCGGTTTTCTCGTCCACCTTCTTGATCACCCATTGATCGTCGGAGATCTTGTGGATAAAACTAACGGATTTCGTGCCGGGTATGCGATGCAATGAACGCCCGATGTTCTCGGCCATGATCACATTTTTTTTGTCTTTGACGGAGTACAAACGCAACGTATTAGGCTCTCCCAGCACAAAGAGAAGAAGCCGGTCATCATCTGCCCATGCATGGTACCCTACCGTGAGGTTGTCAATAATAACTTCGGCAGCTCCGCCATTGATTGGATATTTTCCAAGATCCTGCTGGCCGCTATCGCGTTGAATGATACAAGAGATAAATTTCTTGTCGGGCGTTACCGTCGGCGAATACTCGCGGTCTGAGGATGTTTGGGTAAATAGTTTCGACTGGCTCGTTTTAAGGTCGTATTCCACAACGTTCGTTTTCTCGGCGTCGTCTAATGTTACATAATACAGCACGCTTTTATCAGGGTGGAAAAACGGTTGATTGTCATATCCACTTTTATTGGTGATATTTCTCGGATTACCGATCGTAACATTGTTTGGTTTAATTGTCAAGTCAAATAGATAAATTTCAGTACCTGGCTGAGCTGTCGCAACGAGGGTGCCAGATAACAGGCATAGGGCCATCAGAATAAATTTGTTTGACATCATCATAAAAATCTTTTTCCGTAAGTTAATGTAAAAGATATGAACCGTTTCATAGTAGGGATTACTCTTCTCTTAATTTTGATGCTACAGATAACCGGTCTTCGCGCACAGCAGTATCTTTTATTGCCCGACCAGGTTTTTGACGGCGAGCAAGTGCACACAGGCTGGGCCGTTTTGGTAGAAAACGACAAAGTTTCTGCAGTCGGTCCAGCGGCGCAGATCAAGTCCACAACTGGTTTCACGACGCTAACACTGCCTGGTTGCACCTTGTTGCCAGGATTGATTGAAGGGCATTCTCATTTGCTGCTCCATCCCTACAATGAAACTTCGTGGGACGACCAGGTGCTGAAGGAATCGGATGCCCTGAGGGTTGTCCGGGCTACGGTTCATGCCCGCAAAACTCTAATGGCAGGGTTTACCACCGTACGCGATCTGGGTTCCGAGGGCGCGGGATATGCAGACGTGGGTCTGAAGCAAGCCATTGACCAGGGAATTATTCCCGGTCCGCGCATGATCGTAGCCGGTCGCGCTATCGTGGCCACCGGAAGTTATGGACCGAAAGGTTTTGATACCGATTTTAATGTCATGCTCGGCGCCGAACCTGCGGATGGCCATGAACTCATTCGTGTTGTAAGAGATCAAATTGGACATGGCGCCGATGTCGTTAAAGTATACGCCGATTACCGATGGGGCTTGCATGACGAAGCGCAGCCTACATTTTCAATAGAAGAACTGTCGCTCATCGTGAGCGCCGCCAGAAGCAGCGGCCGCCCTGTTGTGGCTCATGCGGCAACCGCAGAAGGCATGCGCCGCGCAACACTGGCTGGCGTTGAAACGATTGAGCATGGTGATGGTGGGACGCCTGAAGTATTCAAACTAATGAAGGAGAGGAATGTAGCCTTGTGCCCCACAATAGCTGCCGGCGATGCCGTGAGTCAGTATAGAGGATGGAAAAAGGGAACAGGTCCGGAACCTGAACGGATAAAACTAAAACGTCAATCTTTCCAGGAAGCGTTAAAAGCGGGCGTCACCATTTGCGCGGGCGGCGATGTAGGTGTGTTTAGTCACGGCGACAATGTACGTGAACTTGAAATGATGGTTGACTATGGAATGAAGCCGATTGACGTTTTGCGTTCAGCCACTTCCATAAACGCCAAAGTGTTCCACATCGAAAACATCACTGGAAAAATTGCACCCGGACTACAAGCCGACATGCTTGTTGTAAAAGGCGATCCCTTGAAAAGTATTTCTGATCTGAGAAAGGTGGAGTTGGTTATGAAGGGGGGAGTGGTGCTGAGCGCTGGAAACTAGATCTGGCTCGGGTTCACAGCCATTTTTTTCGTTTAAAATACCACAGAAATGCCAATGACGAACCGATCATCATGGCGATCGCCAGCGGATATCCTCCCAGCCATTTTAATTCCGGCATGTACGTGAAGTTCATTCCGTAGATGCTGGCAATCAGCGTGGGTGGCATAAACACCACAGTAACAACCGTAAAGATCTTGATCACCGTGTTCTGTTCAATATTTACAAGACCCAGAAAAGTATTTTGTAAATACTCCAGTCGCTCAGAGCTAAACTGCGAGTGCTGCAACAGCGACGCGATGTCGCGGATCACGATGGTCAGCCGTTCGTTTTCTATCTTATTGAATTCCGGGATGCGGATGAGAGAACTCACCACTCGTTGCTTTTCGGTGATGGTCTGATGAAGCTGCATCACGTTCTCCTGAAGTAAAGCGATGCCCAAAAGTAAATCTTCCTTTAATGATTTCCGGGAGATCAGCTCTTTACTGATGGTATTCAATTTCCGGTTCACACCTTCTATTAAGTCGGCATCGGCGTCAATCCGGGTTTCAAGGAGAGTAAGAAACACATCGAGGCCGTGCTCTTTTGTTTCCGTGTTCATGGATTTCAGCCGGCGCACCGTTTCGGCAAAGATCTTCAGGTCTCCGGGACGATACGTAAACAAGATGTTGCCTTTCAGAATGAACGTCACGTTCTGCACAGAAAAATCGGCGTCGCTCTGAATAAAGCCCAGGTTAATTTCTATGGTTTCATCTGTTTCCAGGAAACGCGAACTGCTTTCGATCTCCTGAATCTCATAAGAAGTAAAGAACTCGATCTTGAAACTTTTCTCGATAAACTCTCGCTCTTGCTGCGATGGCGCCTGCAAGTCAATCCAGATCACGTTGTGGTATTGTAATATCTCCTCGATCGGTGGGTTCTTAAACTGATCGATCCTTCCTTTGTTTATAGTATAAACGCGTATCATGGATTCTTAACGTTGCAATTTATTATCATTCCCGTAATAACACATTTTCATTCTGCGAATTATTCACTCTCAGCCATTTAATCTGATCTGTTGCTTCATGATCCGAAGCATTGTAATTTGGTTTTATGAAATTAACTCGAAATCAGGCACTCAAGTCCATAGCTGCGGGTGCCCTCGGCACGTTATCCATGCCCTTATTTTCAAAATCACTCGAAAATTTAACCCCATCGTTCTTGAAAGGAAATATTCAACACTCCGTCTGTCAGTGGTGCTACAGCTCCATTCCGCTGGAAGAATTGACTCTTGCTGCAAAAAGCATGGGCATCTCATCTATCGATCTTTTAGGTGCCGATCAGTGGCCTGTCGTGATCAAGCATGGCCTCACGTGCGCCATGGGTTACGGCAGTTCATTGGGCCTCACCACCGGTTTTAATGACCCAGCCCTACACGCACAATTACTCAAAGAATATAGTGTGGCTATTCCCAAAGCCGCCGACGCCGGACTGAAAAACCTCATCTGCTTTTCGGGCAACAGCAACGGTCTTACCGACGCTCAAGGGGTAGAAAATTGTGCCAAAGGATTGGAGCCCGTGGTGAAGCTCGCAGCTAAATACAACCTTACGATATCCATGGAATTGCTCAACAGCAAAGTTGATCACGCCGGCTACCAGTGTGATCACACGGCGTGGGGCGTGACCCTTTGTGAAAAACTGGGATCGCCAAATTTCAAGCTGCTGTATGACATCTATCACATGCAGATCATGGAGGGTGATGTGATCGCCACCATCAGAAAATACAAAAACTACATTGCGCACTACCACACAGGCGGGGTGCCCGGAAGAAACGAGATAGACGAGTCACAGGAGTTAAATTATCCGGCCATTATGAGGGCTATCGCAGAAACCGGCTTCAAGGGACACGTGGCGCAGGAGTTCATTCCTGCCAAAGCCGATCCGTTGGCGTCTTTGCATGCGGCGATCAAGCTTTGTGATATTTAAAAAGCAGCCGGACTTCGAAGGCAAAGCTCAAAGTCCGGCATATATATCAATCGATCTATTTGTTGCTCGATAGTTTTACCCGCGCATCATCGGCACGGACTGTCACTTTCGCCGACCCGCTGGCCAAAGAAACCACAGTATGATTTTCGCTATCGTGCGAAGTTTTGAAATCTCCCATAGTCATGACATGAGCCTCATCGTGACGAATATCAAACTGGCCACCCCCGCCGGTAATGCTCAGCGAAATCAATCCGTCTTGTGAATTGAAATAGTATTCGCCGTTATCGGTCAATGAGGTTTCGATGATCAGGTCGCCATCGTCAAACTCTGCGGTGATAGCTGAGAACTGCCCCTGATAGATCTCGACGTCGGCATCATCTGCGTCAATGTCTATGCTGCCTTTGCCCTTATTCATTCTCAGGTCGCCATCGTCGAGACGGAATCTGAATTTGCTGCCATTACAATCCGATAACTCGGCATCGGCATCGTCTAAACTGAGGGAGATAGAGCCGTTAATATTTTTAATATAATAGTCGCCGTCGTCGCCACGCACGGTGAGGGTAACCCCCTCCGGTGCTTCGATCTCGATCTTGTAGGTCTCGCGATAATAACCCACCACGCCGATGGTGCTGCCCCTTTGCCTTTCTCTGATGCGAAGGTCGCCGTCGCTTTCTTCAACGTCGACACGGAAATCTTCACCACCCCATGCCCAGCCTTTGGTTGTAACCGCGCGGTCGATCTTCACATGTACGGAATTGCGGTTCGAACCTGTAATAAAGACCTTGGCGTCAGAGGAGCTCAGGTCAATTGTACCGGTTTTATTCATCTTATATTCCTTGTCGAGGTGAAAATCTCCATCCTGCGCAACGACGGAGGACACAAAGAGTAGTATCAAGCTTGTAAAAAATACGTTTTTCATAGGGGGTAGGGTTTGTGTACAAGATTAGACGCAAGAATACAGCTGAAGGTTGCTTGATAAAAAAGCCTTCTCCGGGCTGGAGAAGGCACTCAAAACTTAGACCTGTAAACTAAGCTTGATCAATTATCGGTATCGGCATTGTCGGCCTTTTTTAATTCTTCGTCAATGATCTTTTCGATCACATCGCGCTGACGTTCATTCACGGTTTTATCAACCTTGGCCTGCTTCTTCATGTACCGTAACATGGCGTTTTTCTTTATTTCATAAGCGATGAAAACGGTGTACTTATTATCTTTTTCATCGAAAAATTTTTTTTCGCCTACTTTGCGCAAGTCTGCAAGATCAGTGTTCATCACCTGTCTCACCAGGCTCTGAAATTTGTCGGCCACGTCGGCAGCATTTTCATTTTCAGTTTGACCCAAATATTGATCGGCCACTTGCTTCATGGTCGTATTTACTTGCCCTGCGAGCTGCGCCTTGGCTTCGATATCGGCTTTTCCGCGTGCGATATTGTCTTGAGTGCTTTCACCCTTGCCGGTGGCTCTGAAAAAACGGTTATTCGATTCATACGCGCTTCCCTGAAAAGGTTCCTTTACTTTTTTACCCATCGGGCCAGCAGCGCAAGCCATGGCGATGACCAGTAAAAACAGTGCTGATTTTTTCATGTGTTTATCTGTGTTTGAGTTTAAGGATACATGCCGTTGTGCGACATGGCGGCGGCACCAGCCATGGAATATCCTCCTTACAAATCATTTTCCTGGCGCGTGGGATATTTCATAGCTTCATGAGGTTTGACGGATAATTTACGAAAAATTGTGCCAGTTTTAGAACACGTTCATGTGTTGTTAAAAACTATAACCTGCCATCGGAAAGCCCACATCCAGCGAATAGAATAATCGCGGATACCCGCTGCCTCCAGAATATCGATAAGTTCTTTTTTTCGAAAAGCGCGTCTCACCGAAAGAGGTGCATCGTATTTTACCATGGCAGATTTCGAAAACAGTGAGGTCAGCCATCGAATAGAATAATACGCAAACCAGTGGCGGTGAATATCATTCACCACAAAGCCGATAGTCGTCTGCATTTTGAGTTGTGCAAAAAAAGCGATCAGTTGCTCGCGGGTAAAGTGGTGAAAGAACAACGTACCCAATGCAATATCCATTTTTCTTGATCTGAATTTTTCCGAGAAGATGTCAACGGTTTCGTATTGAATCTTGCACGACAATGGTGTGTTCGTTTGTGCGAAAGAAACAATGTGGGGATTGGCATCGATGCCGGTAAGCCGAAGGCCGATGTTCTTTTTGTTTGCCCAGCCGCGGATCAATTTGAGCATATCACCGCCGCCACATCCGAGATCGGTAATTTGCCAAGGTTGGCCTGCCACCCCCCGATCTCGAAGCAACCGCGCCACACCATCCAGGGTCACATGGTTACCTCCCAGCAGATAGTTGATGTTCTCCAATTCACGAAGTGTTTGATGCACAACCTCACCAGAGCAATTGAGATCGTCCATGATCTCTATTTCAGACGAACGTTGCGACAGATCGGGCATTGGCATCAGGAGATTTCTATTTTCAGCACCATACTTTCTAAAGTGAGTCCGGGGCCAAACGCAAAGCTTAAGATTCGCTCGCCGCGATTTTCGGTTTTCAACTTCCCGATAATTTCTTTCAGCACAAAAAGAATGGTGGGCGACGACATATTGCCGTAATTTTTTAGCACGTCATAAGCGGCCCGATTCTGATCTTTGGTGATGCCGAGTTCTGATTCGATCACCTCGAGAATTTTTTTGCCGCCGGGATGAATCGCAAAATGCCGGATGTCAGAAAGTTTCTTGGAGATCTTCGCCAGCAGCGAGTTGGCAAGGGTGGCGATGCCGCCCCTGATGATGTCGGGTACATAAGCAGAGAGTTTCATTTCAAAACCCAGGTCGCCGACGGTCCAAGCCATATCTTGGGCACCGTTGACGGCAAGGTCGCTGTGAAAATTTTCGAGCGCCAGCTTTAGTGGCTTATCGGTTTGTGACTCTACCAGCACGGAAGCCGAGCCGTCGGCAAACAATGCGTTGGCGAGAATATTATCGTCTGTTGCCGTGCGTTGAAAATGGAGACTGCAAAGTTCGGTGCACACAATCAATACTTTGGCTTTCGGATCGTGATGACAGAACGCATCAGCAACTTTCAGCGCATTAAAGGCGGCGTAACATCCCATAAACGTGATGCAGGTGCGTTGAACCGAAGAAGAAAGATTAAGTTCACGAACCAGGTCTATGTCCAGACCCGGAGCATACATACCTGTACAACAAACCACGATGAGGTGCGTGATATCTTTCGGCACAACGTGTGAGGATGAATTCATAAGTTCATGAACCGAAGCCACGCTCAAAGCCAGCGCATTCTGCCTGAAAATTTTCAACCGGTCGACGGTCGACGGAAATGTTTCGGTTTCATCGGGTTCCGGATAAAAAGTGAAGTTGCTGAGCTTGCCGTAGTCTTCCAGCACTGAATAACGATAATCTATTCCGCTGGCTTTAAAGATCGTCTTCAACTTGCGGCTTTCACCATTATTAAACTGCATGGTTTTGAGCATGAAGTCTGCAATGGTTTCCTGGCTGAAACGGTGGCGTGGGTTGGCTGTGCCGATGGCGGTGATGTAACTCATGTGCTGTCAATAATAAAGCAAAAACCATTAACTTGTTTCAAAACCATAATTTATGTTCTCGCGTTCCTCATGGCTCCATCTTCGTATTCCTTTTTCTTATTTTCTTCTTCCGGTCTACCTGTTCAGCCTGTCGATATCGCCCAATATCAGCGAACCGAGAATTTTTTGGGTCTTCTTCATCGTGCACTTTTTATTATATCCTGCCAGCAACGGGTACAATAGTTATTTTGATAAGGATGAAAAAAGTATTGGTGGATTAAAAAATCCGCCGCCCGTGAGGAAAGGATTATATTTTCTCGCTTTGCTCTTCGATGCGCTGGCAGTGGCGCTGGGGTATTGGAAGCTAGGTTTTACCTTCGCCGCCCTGTTACTGATCTACGGGTTGGTCTCTAAGGCCTACAGCCATCCGTCTGTGCGCGTAAAAAAATATGCCATCACGGGTTGGCTCATCACTGGCCTGTTTCAGGGATTGTTTACGTTCGTCATGTGTTATATCGGCATTAACCATTATGCGCTGGAAAATGTCTGGAAAGTGCAGGTATTGGTACCGGGTATTCTCACAAGCATGATGCTATGGGCCAACTACCCGATGACACAGGTTTATCAGCACGAGGAAGATGGCAAGCGTGGCGACCGAACCTTTAGCATGTTGCTTGGCATCAGGGGCACGTTCTATTTCGTAGCCGCAGTCTTTGGCGTGACCACTGTGGGGTTTTTCTTTTACCTAAACTTTTTTTTTAGTCGGCACTATGCCGTGGTCTTTCTGCTGGCGCTCTTGCCGGTATTGCTTTATTTCGGTTGGTGGTTTTTAAAGGTGCTGAAAGAGCCAAGCAAAGCCGACTTCAGCCATACCATGTGGTTGAATTTTACTTCAGCCACATGCCTCAATGGGTTTTTTATCTACCTGTTTCTAGACTCTACCCAGATCATGCAGGTATTCAATTAAGCGATTGTTGGGCCCACTCTCTCCAGCAATGCTTTCGTAGCCTTGATGCCCTCCTGTTCCGAGAGTTTTTCACCTTCGTATTCAATGCCGATATAGCCCGTGTAGCCAGCTTTTTTTACGATGGTGAGCATTTTCACATAATCAGTTTCCACGCAGTTACCTTGCTCATCGAAATCATGGCTTTTGGCGCTTACTCCTTTGGCGTAAGGCATCATTTCTTCGGTACCCTTGTATCGGTCGTACCATTCTTTGCACTCGTTATTCTCGCGTTTAACACAGAAATTGCCGAAGTCGGGAAGCGTACCACAATTGACCATCCGGGTTGCGGCGATCACACTGCTGAGCCACTGTCCGTCAGAAGAATATCCGCCGTGATTTTCAACGATCACGTTGATATCAAAACCCCGGGCAAACTCTGAAAGACTGCGGAGCCCCTCGGTGGCGGCCTTGCTTACCTCGTCTCGCGTGCCTTCCCCGTAGGCATTAACACGAATGGCATGGCAGCCCAAAAACTTTGCAGCCTCCACCCATTTTTTATGATTTTCAACAGCCTGTGAACGGTTCTTGGCGTTGATATCGCCCAGACCGCCTTCGCCATCGCACATGATCAGCACACTGGCTACGCCGTTGTCATCACACCGCTTCTTCAACTCGGCCAAATAACTTTGATCTTTGGCTTTGTCTTTGAAGAATTGGTTCACGTACTCCACGGCAGAAATGCCAAAGTCATTTTTAGCGACGGAAGGAAAATCAAGATTGTCCATCTTCTTTTCAAACAACGTCTTGTGCAGCGACCACTGTGCGAGTGAAATCTTAAAGAATAACTCGTTGGATTGAACGATGCCCGACGTTGATGTTGTATCGGTCTGGGTTTCGGAGCCTGTTTTGCCCGAACAATTGCCAAACATAGGGGCACTGACTGCGCCCAGTGTAATTACACCTAGTGATTTTAAGAACTCGTCGCGTGTCATAATGCAAATGGATTAGGCGCGTTTAATTTAACTATTAATCATCTAAAAAGAGGTCACTATATTGTCAAAATACTTTCCCGTGGGTATTCCGCACAATGGTTTCTGCAATGGGCCTGATGTACAAGGCCATGTTTACGGCGATATTTGAAGTAACCGAATTGCCAAAGAGCGCCTGTATTTTACGACCCGCCCAAAGCCTCGCGGAAAAATTCCTCGTCCATTCAATGGCGTACATGTTCTCCATCTGCTGGCGGGATATTTCTTTGCGCTGAAATTGCACAATACATTCGCTTAAGATCTTTGCTGTGTGTATCGCCATGGCCATACCGTTTCCACATAAGGGTGTGATCATTCCTGCAGCATCGCCGGCCATCAGAATATGTTGCTCCACGGGAGCTTTTGTCTGGAATGAGATCTCGTTGATGACCTCGGGTTTTTCGAAAAGAAATTGTGAGTTTTTAAAAATGTTTTTTAATAGCGGGTTTTTATACAAAACATTTTCTTCCATGCTTTTGATGTCGCCGAATCTGCGCAGATTATCGCGGTGTGTGAGATAGCACAAGTTGGTTCTTCCGTCCTCAACATTGCTGATACCACAGTAACCGCCCTCAAAATTGTGCAAGGCTATCAGATTGTCAGGGTGCTCTGTTTTTATGTGGTATTTTATACCCGCATAGGGTGAGCGGGCTTTCATAAAACTACGATCCAATTGAACATCCAGTCGCGATCGCTTACCAAATGCCCCGATCACAACATCGGCTTCGAATTCTGCCAATGGTGTGCGAATCAGAAAACTGTCATCTTGAAATGAGATGTTGATAACTTCGGTATTCAGCAGAAATTTCACACCGCTTTTGCTGGCTTTCTGATACAAAAAGGAGTCGAAAAAAAATCGGCTAACGCCAAATCCACCCAGGTCCAGTGGCATAGTCGCCTGCTTACCCCGAACAGACGAAAGCTGAAATAAACCGATCTGAGGCAAGTGAGCATCTGCCGGATATAAGCCCGATCTTTTTAAAAATGGCACCGCTTCGTTTGAAATATATTCGCCGCAAACGCGATGAAACGGGTATGATTTTTTTTCTATCAGCAAACAGGCAACGCCCGCGTGCGCCAGTTGAATACTGGATATCAGCCCGGCCAAACCACCTCCGACAATGATTACTTTTCCCAAATTCCTGTGTTTAAGTTTCAAAATGAGGTAGCCAAAAATAGCGATCTGCTGGCTTTTTGAAATTTAAATGCTGGAACAAATCTTGATATGTAACCTTTTGCGTTTACAAAGTGTTAATTACTTCAGTTGGCTTATGGAAACAAAAAATCAAAAAGTGAAGGCTTCCGAGCCTTTAAATGTTCTGCTGATCGGCAACAATCCGATCGATATGAGTAAAACGCTCGAAAAGCTTAACCAGATCCACAGCAGGCGGATCATCACCGAAATTGCGTTCGACCTTCGCAGCTTGCTGGAGCGCCTCATGACTTTCACTCCAAATTTTATTTTGATTGATGACAATATCGGTAAATCCGAATTAGCGGAAACAGTCAACGCGCTTTCCACAGCCCGTAAAACCAAGGGCGTGCCGATCACCGTTTTGAAAAATTCTAATTATCAGGAGGCCTCTGTTTCCTCCAGCATTCTCGACTATATCCTCAAACAAAATCTTTC
>JBMOKS010000350.1:0-1840 GCA_049324355.1 Bacteroidota bacterium | reverse complement strand
TACACCCTCCAGATGCGGAAGATCAGTTGGCAAGGGCAATTGTAGAGTCTTGTGCCAAAGACGGAACGATACTGGTTCCGAGCTTTGCGGTTGAGCGTACGCAATTGCTGATGTTCTTGCTATGGAAGCTGAAAAAAAGAAAAGCTTTTCCGAAAGTGCCAGTCTACATGGATAGTCCAATGGGGCGAAACGTATTGGAAATTTTTCACCGCTATCCCGAATGGCATAGGTTGTCGAAGGAAGAGTGCACAGAAATGTGCGATGACATTATCCGTGTGAAAACAGTGGAACAGACAATGAAACTTGTCGCGGATCATCATCCAAAAATCATTATTGCAGGAAGTGGAATGGCAACCGGTGGACGAATTCTAACTTATTTTGAACGTTATCTAAATGACAAAGCGGCAACGATTCTTCTGGTTGGCTATCAGGCTGAGGGAACAAGGGGCCGCCAACTGTTGGATGGCGCGCGTGAAATAAAACTCAGAGGAAAGTTTTTCAAGGTAAATGCATCCGTCATAAACGTTGAGGGCTTGTCAGCTCATGCCGATCAAACAGAACTTATCCATTGGATGAGTGGCTTTTCGAAGCCTCCGAAATATATTCTTCTCACCCACGGAGAGCCTGCATCAGCCCAGGCTTTGCAAGAAAAGATCCGGCAGGTGTATAACTGGGATACCGCTATACCTCGGTTGAATCAGGTTATAACTTTATGAATGGGAGAAATATTTCTATTCTAACGACCCATGAAAACATTAACTCGCACAACCACCTACCCATTTCAGCCGGAAGAAGTTTTTAATTGTCTTGCTAATCTCGGAGTTACCGGCATGCACATGACGCAGTCCTCCATGATGATGATGGGGAGTAAACTGGATTTGAAATTCCTTACTGAGCACCATACCGGGTTAGGAACCAAGTACCAATGGACAGGCAGGATGATGGGATTTAAAATGGATTTCACCGTTGAAGTGACTAGGTGGGTGCCGGGAGAAGAGAAGACATGGGAGACGATTGGCACTCCTCAACTAATTATTTATTCGTGGTATAGGATGCATTTGCTGCTTACACAATTTCCCGGTGGAACATCGGCCGAATTGTCCATCAGCTACGAAAGACCTCAAGGTTTCTTTTACAGACTCCTCTCATTTTTGTTTGCAAATTGGTATTGCCGATGGTGTTTAAAGAACATGCTGGATGACTGCAAAAAAACATTGCTAAAAAAAGTTAATCACAATGGAGCATAAACATTCAAATCAACTAAAGGTAAAATCCATTGGTATCGATACCTACCGCGAGAACATTGTTTACATGCGTCAGGACTGCCATGTTTGCCTCTCCGAAGGTTTCAAAGCGCTTACACGATTGGTTGTAAAACACAAAGATCAGGAAATCATTGCCACGCTCAATGTAATTCACAATTCAGAACTGCTGCAACACGGTGAAGTCGCCTTGTCGATGGAAGCAATGACACGGTTGAATGTATTGGAAGATGATATGATTGAGGTCATGCATCTTCATTCGGTTGATTCGCTCTCGAGCGTTCGCGCCAAACTATACGGAAAGACATTGCCACCCAATGCATTTCAGGAAATTATAAATGATATCAGCCAAGGTAAATATTCCAATATTGAGCTTGCATCATTCATTGCGTCCTGTTCGGGCGACCGCCTTCGTGTGGAAGAAGTGGTATCGCTCACGCAAGCCATGATAAATGCAGGGCACAAACTTACCTGGCCAACAGAAAAAGTTGTGGACAAACATTGCATTGGTGGACTTCCGGGAAACAGAACGACCCCAATTGTAGTAAGTATCATTGCTGCTGCTGGTCTTACAATGC
>JBMOKS010000349.1:0-1842 GCA_049324355.1 Bacteroidota bacterium | reverse complement strand
TGGTCTTCGGTGAGGTGTGTTGTGTTGGGCGACTCCATGTGCTGCTTGAGCTCTTCCTCTACGATGCCCGCCAGCGATGATATCGGTGTTACAGAGTTCATGATTTCGTGGGTGAGTACACGCACAAGATTCTGCCAGGCTTCCATCTCCTTCTCTTCCAATTCACTTTGAATGTTCTGGATCGAGATTAGTTTTACATTCTCGCCGCGTAGCGTGAGTTCGATAGCGTAGATCGAAAGCTGCACCAGATCGTCGCCGATCTTCAAGCGCACCAGTTCACGGCCACCGGTTTTGAGTTTGATAAAAACATTCACCAGTGTCTCACTCACATCCCTGAGATCGCTTATATTTTCGGCGCGATTGGTCTTCAGCAATCGGCGCGCTGCGCTGTTGAAGATCTCGATCTTGCCATCTTCTTTAAAGATGATCAAACCTATACCCACGTGCATGACAATATTCTTGAAGAAGAGAAACTCTGAATCTTTCTCACGACGTGAGTTTCTGAGCTTCATCATGGCTTCATTCAATTCCTTGTGGAGCCGTTGCACACCAGGGTCGTCGCTTTCCGTCTTAAATGAATAAGAGAGGTCATCGAACCGGATAGAATCCAGAAAGGAAGCTATGTTTTCATGTGAGCGGTCCAGGTACTCGATCAATAATTTTACTTGATAAATGCTGGCTGCCAGAAACAAAAGCGAATACATCCAATCGCCGCGAGAAAAGGCGAAGAAGCAACATAAAAAAATAGTGCCGGCAAGTATGGCTACGCGGGCGGTGACGGGTGATCGGCGCCAATTAAAGTCCATATTTTTCCATTCTCCGATAAAGCGAAGCGCGTGTTAATCCGAGCTCATCTGCGGCTTTTGAAATATTGCCGTTGTGCATCTGCAACGCCTTAGCAATCGCTGCCTTTTCAACTTCGTCCAGGTTCAACGTGTTGTTGGTTGGTCCGGTGGTCAGCGAGCGACTCAATAAAAAGTCTGTTTCTTGTAAAGTTCCGGAGTCGGTCATGATCACCGCACGTTCAATGGCATGCTGCAATTCGCGAATGTTTCCTGGCCACGCATATCGTTTCAATTTATCCATGGCTTCGGGGGCGATGGTATTGACTTGCTTGTGATATTTCTTTGCGTAATAATTGAGATAGTGCTGTGCCAGTAGTGCGATATCTTCTACCCGTTCGCTCAGAGGAGGAACGTGAATTTCCACGGTGTTGATACGATACAATAGGTCTTGCCTAAATGTACCTTCCTGAACCATCTTATGCAGTGGCATGTTCGTTGCACAGATGAGGCGGATGTCAACGGGGATAGGGTTGTTGGCACCTACGCGCGTAACCTGCCTCGATTGAAGAGCGCTAAGTAATTTGCTCTGAAGACTAAGGCTCAGGTTGCCGATCTCGTCGAGGAATAGCGTGCCGCCGGAAGCCAGCTCGAAACGGCCGGGCCGGTCTTCACGCGCGTCGGTGAAGGCCCCCTTTTTATGGCCGAAAAGTTCGCTTTCAAAAAGTGTTTCCGTTATGGCACCCATATCTACCGATACAAAACTATTGTCTTTGCGTAGCGACCGTTGGTGAATGGCGCGGGCTATGAGTTCCTTGCCGGTTCCGTTTTCACCTAAGATCAGTACGTTTGCCTCGGTCTTCGCTACTTTGTCGATCAGCGCAAAAACTTCTTTGATCGCTGTGCTCTGTCCGATGATCTCGCCAAAAGGTCTGCTGATCTGTTCCTCCAGCATCTCTTTGGCCTTTTTTAGTTTATCGACCTGGTTATACGACTGCTTCAAACGGATCGCCGTCGATATCGTCGCCACCAGTTTTTCATTTTGCCAGGGCTTTAGAAT
>JBMOKS010000348.1:0-16545 GCA_049324355.1 Bacteroidota bacterium | reverse complement strand
AATTTCTTTGTTCGTAAACGTGGAAAACAGAAACCGCGCACCACTGGCAACCAACGCCAGCCGGACACTTGAATACTTTGGCAAAGGCTTCTCCGACGAACATACGCTTGCGGAGTACTTTACCGACCCCGACGGCGATGCGTTGACTTTCACTATTGTGAATGGCGCTCCGGCTGTAGCAGATGTTTTTACATCTACATCGAAGTTCATGATCAAAACATTAACTATTGGCGAGACCTCGGTGATCTTCAAAGTGCAAGACGGACAAGGCGGCGAGATCATCGACACCGTGAAAGTTATTGTGCATAATGTTCTCGGTGTCAATGAAGATTTGCATGCAGGAATAAAAGTGTATCCGAACCCTGTTGGAGAGATGACCACCATTCAACTGAGTCCGGAATGGAAAGGACAAATCACTTTCGAGATTTGCGATATAACCGGAAAAGTTCAAGCTATAAAACAAACAATGTCGACACAGGCAACCCAGATTGATGTTTCTGATCTGCGAAGAGGATTGTATGTGTTGAGAGTCTCTTCACAGCATAAAACAGCTACGATAAAACTTATTAAAGAATAAAAAAATGAGTGAATAAACTCGGTTAGGTTAATGGGAATCAGGCTGGACCGTCTCTCCGGGCGGCCAGCCTTAACCGAGGATCAGCACCAAAAAAAAACACATCATGAAAACAAGAACAAAACTTTTTATTCTCCTCCTACTCGGATCATTGCTGGCATGCAGTGACGACAGCACATCGCCACGCGAGCAAAACATTGTCTGGCTCACAGCACAGTCATGGGGTCATGCCCACGTCAATCATGAGACGGATGGAAATCTATCCTCTCAATATTCAAACTTTGCAATTCTGTTCACTGCTCAGTCATCGCAAGGCTATGATGGAACTTTTATGATCTCACATGGAGGGAATGCGTTCGCGGAAGCAACCGGCATGTGGAGATTCAACAGTGATCTGACAAAACTGATTCTCAATTCCGGGCAGGAATTAAATTTTCAGCTGGAAGCAGATCATCTTCAACTTGATTTTTATGTGGCCGATCCGGGCGGCAGATCATCGGGTCTAAGCGGTCATTTTGTGTTTGAGCTTTCTCCATTATAAATCGTCTTAACTTATGTTGATTGCCCTGATCGTTGCACTGATAGTGCTGTTGGTCGCTCTTTTTGTTTACAAGACAAAGGTTGATCACGAACGCCTAATGTTGCACAAGATGATGACCGAAAAGGACTACAGGTTACAATTTCAGGCGAAAGATGTGTTGGTCCTTCATGAGCGGTTGAGAGAACTCGATAAGCAAGCGGCTTCAGAGCGTGCCGCATATCGGGGTAAGGTCAATTTTCAACATCAAAAACTAGTTGAGTATGTACTTCTTGCCTCACGCGATGTTCACGTTCACATCGAATACATCAGAGGCCTTGTAGCGTTGATGCGAATGGATGAAAACAAGGAGTCGCTACCGGAAATGCTTAAGCAGTTAACAGCTGTAATTTCTGAAATGGAGTCCAAGGTGACCGGCATGGCACGCAATATCGAATCGTAGGTGGCTCAAGACGTGAGCCATGTGTGCCTGCCGGTCTTTCTTATAAAAAACATTTTACTCTTTAACAACCTTAAACGCTTTCCTGAAGGCGTGATCGTAGATCCTGATCACATAAAACCCAGCGCTCCAGCTCGAAACATCTATTGTATTTTGATCTCCGACATTGCCGAACGTGGCATTAAACACTTCATTCCCTTTCAAGTCTACAGCGCTCAAAGTATGGCTCAGTGTTTTTGGCGGCAGTTTGTATGTCAATTTTTCTTTTATAGGATTTGGAAATAATTCTATCTCTATGCCGGGTTGCTCACGAACTTCATCACCGTTCGCATCGGGTTCAGTAGCGTCAGTCCTGCCGGTGGGTGTTCCGGTGCCATAACCAAAAGCTTCCCATCCGCCGATGGTCGTTCGATTGCAAGTCATGGAGCCCGCGCCATTCTCTGAAGAAATGTAACGTCCGTTGTTGCCTCGCAGTGAAATTTTTCCGTCGGCATTCACCACCCAATCGAATTTCTCCCAATCACCAACACTCGCGCGGCTGCAGGTGATCGCCGACGCGCCATTCTCAGACGATACATATTTGTTCATACTTCTCAAGGCTATCTTTCCGCCGCCGGCATCAACCACGGTGAATTGTTCCCAGGTGCCAACAGCTGTTCGATTGCATCGCATGGCCACTGTACCGTTCTCTCCACTCACGAACAAATTATTATCTCCTCTCAACCAAATTGTTTGTCCGATCGGCGGCCCCGCTGGCCCGCCACTAAAACTGATCCAGTTAATATTAAACCCTCCGGTCACCGCAGCAAGTCCAATTTCCAGGTCGCCCGCCGGAAGTGCTACGTTATGCGAAATGGTCTGCCAAGTCTGCCATCCGCCAGTATTCGGTACAGCAATCGTTCCGTACGAAGTGCCGCCACCAAGGCTTTCCAACCTTATACTGCCACCACCACTCTGGCTCGCCACACGATATTGAACGGTGTATGTTCCGGCAACCGGCACATGAACACGATAGCCCAACCAATCGCCACCGTCGATGTACCCTACATTTGCTCCGCCACCGGTGTCTGTAGTTGTTTCGGTTTCAATACCCAACATGACACAATAATTTTCTGCTTGTATTGTACCTGGCACAGCGATATAACTTCCCGAACAAGTGGACGGCACTCTACGAGGATCAACCGCAGCCAGTGGCCCGGTGTTGACTACTGTATTGGCAAATCTGATGTTATTCAAGACCGCACTCATCGCAGATACTCCTTCCGTGAGATACGGAGGCCCGACAATGCGTCGTAGTGCAGCGTTCGGCGTGGAACTTGTTCTTTTGTAAGTCCAGTGTGCCCAACCGATGCCCGCCGCATTCAGCTTGTCGACATTTTGTTTCAGCCACGCGTCGTCATTCTCACCGGTCTCTCCTACCCATACTGGAACATTATGTCTTGTTCTGAATTCTGTCAGGTTGATCAGCCGGTTGATCTGGTTAGGATTACTGTCGCGAACGTAGTCGTCTGCGGGTGGTATCCAATAGCGGTGTGCATTGTAAACCAGGTTTGATTGGTTGTTGAAGTTGTAAGGCTCGAGGTAATCGTAATTGTTTCCCCATCCGTTACCCTCTACCATGATCAGGTGTGTATCGCCCAACGCACGAATAGCGTTGACAATACGATTGGTCAAACTGAAGATCGCCTGACCACCCCCCGGAACATTATTAGGTTCATTGATCAGATCCCAAAATGCTACCGCATTGTTGTTGATATAACGACTCACGATCCGCTCCCACAATCGCACGGTGATGTCGCGGTAAATTGATCGATTCCACAGATCGTTAGCAACCAGAGCGTCGGAGATATTTATATCCGAACCTTGCGCACCGGGAGCCGCGTGAAGATCGACGATTACGTAAAGTCCACGTGCGGCACACCAGTTTAAACAATTCTCTAACGTCCTGAACCCTTCGAGGTCAGAGTCATTAAACAATTGGTTGTTGCTATACCAGCTTGTGAGCGCATTAACATAGTTATTGTAGTTGGCAGAATTTCGGATCACGCTATTCCTTACCGCTCGCTGCGATGAGGTTAAGAACAATTCGTAGTGCATAGGAATGCGCACACAATTGAATCCTTGATCCGCGATCCAGTTAATATCCGCCTGTGTAATGAAATTGTCGCGCCAGCTCTGATAAAAGGCTTCTACCTGTGCGTCGGTCTGGCCTTGGTCATAAAGAATTTTTTTGAATGACCATTGCGTGCCACCAGTGCCAGGATTCATCATGTATCCTTCCTGGAGCAGCCACCCGCCAAGACCAATGCCTTTTAAAATCACTTCCTGATTCGAGGCATTGACAATGCGCGAACCACTGGCACGCAG
The DNA here is from genome assembly GCA_049324355.1 of Bacteroidota bacterium. GTDB lineage: Bacteria > Bacteroidota > Bacteroidia > Cytophagales > Cyclobacteriaceae > Chryseosolibacter. The sequence continues at coordinate 12,627 of JBMOKS010000348.1, read as the reverse complement.
CCGGCTCTGAGAAAAACCGTGATTGAATGAAACAATCAACACCAACAGCAGGAGGACTCGAGGAAACGATACCGATGTCTTCATAGGAAATTTGGTTTGGGTTTAGGGACGAATAAAATTAAACCCAAAACCTCGTCGACTGCATCATTACGGGGTACGCTTCAAACTCTACAGCCCTGAAAAAATAACCCTTCATAACTACGTCAGAAATTGAGTGATTGTTGATTATCAGAGAGTTAGTTCTGGGTTTGTTAACTTTCGAGCCCAAACTATGTATGGACGGACGCGCCATTGGCATAATATAACTTGTCGAGGAAACCGGCCATATCTTCATCGCGGTCGATGCCGAGGCGTTTTCTTAGTCTGTACCGCGCAGTCTCAATTCCGCGTACGGACAGGTTAAGGATGGAAGCGATTTCTTTGTTGGTAAGGTTCATTTTTACAAACGCACACAACTGAAGCTCTTTGGAGGATAGGTCTGGGAAACTTGACTTTAAATGCGCAAAAAAGGTATGATGAACCCTTTCAAAATTAGCCTCGAAAACTTTTAGATGTTCCTCGCTTTGTAAATTACTGCTGATCTTGCGTTGCAGCTCGCGCACGCTTTGGCGCGCCTGATCATTCTTCACCATGTCTTTTAATATCTTGAGATCTTCAGACATTTCTCCCAACAATTCCCTTTTTTTGACCAACAACATAGTATAGTTGGCGAGCTCTTTACTTTTAAAAATAACATCCTCCTCGAGCAACTCCTTATCCTTGGCCATTTGTTCTTTTTCACGCTCCAGTTTTATGCGTTCGATCTCTAATTGAAGTACTTTTCGTTTTTTCTCCTCTTCGGCTAGCGTCTTTTGTCGCACGAAATTTATTCTGCGCTGAACCCACCTCATGATCATAAAAACGATCAGCAATGCCAGGATCAAATAAAGCGCATAAGCCCATGTGGTTTTATACCAAACCGGAATAATCTTGAAAGCAAATGTTGCTTCTGTTGCCTTCTCACCCAACAGACTTCGGGCTTGCACATGAAAAGTGTAGGTTCCAGGCTGAAGAAATGAGAATTCTTTGAACGAGCTTTCCTGCCACGGCGACCAATCCAAATCCAGTCCGTCTACTTTGAAGCTGTATTGGATGTTGGTCTTATCATCAAATCCGGGCACCGAAAAATGGAATCTCAGGTGAGTGGTCTGATGAGGGAGTGGTTGAAGCAGCCCATCATTAAGTCGACATCTCGTGACCTCGGCGCCAACCTGATAATCGACTCCAGTAATGACCGTTCTATGATCTTTCCCAAATGCATTGTAAGCAAGGTCGAAAGCATATAAGCCCTCGCGTGTTCCGATCAGAACATTGTTGCTGTTTACAGGCCTGATACATTCCATACTTTCGTTTAAAGTGCCTTTCAATTGAAGAAAGAGACCCTTGATCAACGTCGGACTTTCTGACTTATTCATAAAATAACCAACCTCATCGCCATGAACAAACCAGGTCTTATCGCCGAATTCTATAAGTTGACGCACATTATTACCGGTGCCGAACAATTCGCTTAAAAACGGATGAGGCTGAAACCTGTTCTTCGATTCGTTGTATGTAAATATGCCCTTGTTGGTAGTGAATACTATTTGTTTGTTCCACCGGAAAACGTTGATGTTAAAGGGCGACGGGAGCCCATTTTTGTCTTTAAAATGCTCCAATCCAACCACGCGTTGAAAGCTGGCATCTATTTTTATCCGAAACACACCTTTGTATCCGTGGCATACCCAGAATACGCCAGGCTCACTGCTTTGTAAAATATCACGACTCGATTCGTTAAAGCCTTCAATCTTATGGAGAATCTCAAAACCTTTTTTTTGATCATACCGCATGAGAAAGATCCCATCATAACTGCACACCAGATAGTGTCCGGGTTTGTCGCGAATAGCTATCGTTTTCCAGATACCCCTCGGGCCGGGAATTTTTTTATAAGTGCCTCGGGACAGAACAAAGAGTCCTTCGTCATGGCTACACAACACTTGATCTTCGAATTGCTGAAGCGACCACGCCGCACCCTCCAGCCCTGGTAAACTTTTAAAATCTTTCTTCAGCAACCGGGAGTGTCGACCTTCTAACGGAGAGATAAAAATGCCTTGATTGGTAGCGAGATAGATCGCATACTTATCGGTAAGTACATCCAGTATAGACGCGTTGTCCATGAGTTTTGTCACGGGTGACGACACATCGATACAGTCGATGCCGTTGTTCAGCAGCGCCCAAATATTGCCTTCGTTGCTTTCAAATAAATGATGGACGGTGTTGTCTTGAAGTTCGTGAAATACTTCACGTCCGGAAGCTTGTTCGCCCAGGTTATTTAGCGAGATAACTTTTGAGGATAAAGTACCGAAGTAATAATTGCCGGTTGAAGTTTTGATGGCGCTGGTCACACGGTTGCTGGAATGTGGGTCAATCACGCGCTGAAGGTTATGAATGGAACCGGACTCAACATCGAGGTCGAAAACAGAACCTTGCCGCGTGATCACGAGTGTTCGATGAGATCGATATCCCGGCAACAAGCATAGGAAGGTTTCTCCCTTAAGCGCTTGAGGCCGAATAACGCGTGTGATCTCGAGTGAAGTTAAGTCGATAGCATTTATTTCTTCTCCGTCTTTAACGTAGAGTTTTTCATCGAGCACCGCAGCATAGTCATATAGCGTAGTGGCAGGGAGTGTCACCGCTTTATTGTTCCGGAGAGCAATTAATAGCTTGTAGCTCCTGAAGACGATGTAGCCCTGCACTTCGTGGATGGACCAAATGTTTTCAATGTTTCGGTCCTCCACACGGAGTAAATTGAACAACGACTCGTAGAAGTATTGGCCATAATCGTCCTTCCTGATCCTGCCGAATTCATTGAAGCCTCCGGCATAGACCGTACCCTGTTTATTCACCAATAGTGATCTTACGGAAGAGTTATTGGGGAGTTTTACATTTTGCCAGACTTCACCGTCGTAGATCAATACGCCATTGTTGCTTCCAAAATAAAGGATACCTTCCTTATCCTGACACATGGTCCATATCTGAGGGTCACTGTTGAAATCCTTCCGCGTATAATGAACGACGCGAGGCGAACCGTGAATGGACGGTCGTTCGCCGGCCGCGTCCTGAGGATACACCGTAAAAGAAGACAACGTCAGAATAAAGAGTACACACAAAAATTTTCCCACAGACAGATCATTCATAAATATCGAAGCATTAGGTGGGGCCTTCATACTCCAATTTACATTAATCCGGAAAATTTCATAACCAGTGAAAAATTTAGTTGAAGCGTTTACGAAAGACTATTCTTTTAGGAAATATAATTAGGACATGATTCCATTTTCATAGGCAAACTTCACCAGACCTTGCGTGTTCTTAACGCCTGTCTTTCGCATCATTCTGACACGGTGGTTGCGCACGGTGTGCTCGCTGAGCGAGAGTTCGAGGGCTATTTGTTTGTTTGTAAACTGTTTGCAAATCAATTTGACAATGGCAACTTCTCTTTCCGAAAGTTCTGCCTTGAGATGCCGCGCCTCAGGTTGGTCGCTACTCAAAGTCTGCCCATAGCTCCAGGCCTCTTGCATCATCTTATTAGTATATTCCTTCCCGGCAATCAAAGTTGACATGGCCAGCTCAAATTCCGTAAGCTTTGCCGCTTTGGGCAAAAAAGCCTTGACGCCCGCCTTTAGTACCTTAAAAATAGTCAGCTTATTGTCGTGCATGGACACAACGATGATCTTGATCTCCGGAAACTCGACAGCCAGTTTTTCGCAGACTTTAATGCCATCCATCATTGGCATCTCTACATCTACAATGACAATGTCGGGAATATCCTGCCGGATGAGCGATAGCAGTTGTTTTCCATCTTCAGCCTCTCCTACCTCCCCCACACTCTCGAGCTCGCGAAGTACTTTTACAAAGGCTTTGCGGAATAGCGTATGATCATCTGCGATGTAGACTTTGGCTTTCTTCATAAACATTTAATTGAACGGCAGGCTAATCAGGTAGGTTGTTCCCTTGTCATTGGATTCGAATTTTAACTGCCCCTGCACGGACTGTACTCTTGACTCAACATTGGCCAATCCCAATCCCTTCGAGCTGTCGTAAACAAAACCTACACCATCATCCTGAAACTGTATATTCACCTGGCGTTCTTTGACATGAACCTGTATAGAGATATTTTTCGCTTTGGCATGTTTGATAGCATTGGATATCAATTCCTGGATGATCCGAAACGACAGCAGGCCGAGTTCTGATTTGTAAATCTCGCCTCCGGTGGTAGACAATTCGAGCTTGATCGGAATGGCCCTGTTCAGTTTTTCTACATAATTTCTAAGCCCGGCAAACAAGCCATGGGTTTTCAATCCCGGTGGCGTCAAGCCATAGATGATATCTTTGATTTCGGTGATGGTACTTAAAAAATGTTCGTCTACATCTTCAGCCAACGGATCCTGGTGCGTTCTCAGCAGCTGACTCACCATCAATTTGATAGCACTCAGGTTTGTGGCTACGCCATCGTGCAATTCTCTGGCTATCCGGTTTCGTTCTTTCTCAAGCGTTTCGATCTCGGCCTGGATCAGTCGCTGTTGATGTTTGTATTGAATCCGGTAGTAGTTCTTAAAAGAGAGGTAAGCAGTACCACAAATAAATACCAGTATGATGAGATGCACGTACCATCGTTGCCACCACGGAGGCGTAACCGTAAACAGAAATGACGAACTGGCCAAGTGCCAATAAAAATTATCAAGTGAATAGCTGATCTCTAATTGATAGGATCCTGGCGCTAATGACGAGAGCTGAATCTTACGCCCGCTGGTGTATATCCATGGATCGCCAGAAGCCAGCCGGTAACGGCATAGTATATTCTGATCGCGCAGAGACAAAAAACCAAACGTGACGCTTAGCTCAGTAGAGTCGTAAGACATTTTCGCTTCTTTTTCGACATCAACCTTTACTTTATTCACTCTGGCTTCTTTGAAATAGAACTGAGGCTTCGGATGTTCATGCATGATCGAAGCGTATGGCAAAATAGAATAACCGTTGTCTGACAAGGCCCAGAGTTCATTATTGGTGAGAGCAAGGTAATTCACTTTATTCTCCGTTAGCCCATACGACTTTGTATAGTGCCTGAAAGATGGTTCCCCCTTGATCAACTTGTCAGTGTTGAAAGCTAAAATACCTTTTTCGGTTCCCAGCCAAAGGAGAGAGTCTTTCCTTGTTGCCGCGTAGATATCGCTGATAAAAAATCTATTATTTAAGTTAAAATGGTCGACCGACCAAGAGTGCCTGTTAGCGAGGAGGAAACCGTTTCCGATCGTTCCTACAAAAAGAATGGAATCGTTCAACGCTACCAGTTTTGAAATTTTGAACTTTGACAATGTCTTTGGCTCGTATCGGAAATTGATTTGGCGATCATAAACGCGTAATCCAAGTCTCTCTCCGACATAGACAAGTGAATCTTCCACGACCATATTTCTGGGGTATGCCAGGTGGTTGACCCAAGAGACCACGTTTGCATTCGAGTCAAATTCCAATAGTCCAAGATTTGAAAATGCGTGAAGGTTACCCTTGCGATCCACAACAAAATCCACCGGTGGGCTTATATCGAGGTAGTTTCTTATTTCGCGCAAGTTATTATCGAACAACGTTAACGGCGTTATAGAGATCCAAATGTTCTTTTCGCGATCTTCAAAAAGCGCCAAGACAGGAGAGTCAAATTTCTTTCTAAGATCAATCTTTCTTGTTTTCTGATTCATTACCGCCAAGGTTCCATCATAGTGCCCGAAAAGTACATGGTCGGCGGTGGTAAGCACAGATTTTACTTTCGCTGAATCTGCATAGTGATAGTGCGCTAAGGTCAAATCGGGAATATAAAAGACACCGTTTTCGAGCGTACTGATCCAAAGGCCTCCTTCCCGATCTTCCATGACATTTGAAACTGATTTTTTCTTTAGAAAAAGAAATGTTTTTGGACTCTTAAAGTCAGGCTCAGTATAGTATTCCAGCCCTATGTTACGATAACCCACCCATAGCCGATCCGACTGATCTTTATGGCAAAAGATGATCGGTGCCTTTCCATCCAGTACCTTTTTCAAAGTGTGTTTGTCATACTCATAGATACAGTGATTGGTAGTAAGATAGAGTTTATTCTTCCACTGCACTGCATACGAGCTCGCCGAATGAAGATGTTTATTTTCCCGGGCAATCGGAAAAGACTCTCCATTCACATAGATATCCATTGTTGTTCCCAAATGGGTCATCTGCCTGCTGATAAGATAACCGTCATCCTTTATGGTTTTAAACCACGTGGATTCAAGCGGTATGGATTCCACCGATAGATTACCTTTTGCATCTACAGAACCCCAATAAGGGCTTGACACAAACCATAACCGATCGCTTCGATCAACATGCATCGACATGAGCAAAGCTTTCGTAAGGGCCTTTAAAAGGATATCGTTGTACCGATAAGCGGTTATTTTCTCGTTTTCGAAGTAGAAGAGTTTGCCCGAGAAAGTCCTGAACCAGATCCTACCCTTATAGTCTTCTTGAATGCCGAACACAACAGGGTCTTCCAATCCATCAGGTGTGCGAAAAACCGTCATCTCGTGTCCATCAAATCTCACCACGCCGTTGTCCGTGGCAAACCAAATGAAGCCTCTTTTATCCTGAAAAACATCGTAAACCTCGGAACTTGGCATTCCTTCCGGCATCGAAAAGTTTCTGACCGTGAGAGATTGAGCAAAACATGGGCTGGTCCCCAGACAAAAACAGATAAAGGAACACACCCATCCATGGGTGAAAAAATGCACGACAGCGTGTATATTCAATTTAGTTCGGATCAGTCATTTTGAACGCAGCAGGAAAGAAGAAATTGTAACACCTTTAATGCCGCAAAAGGTTTTGCAAATATACTTCTCCGGCTGGAATAATTTGACGATTCATAGAACGTAAGCCGTGTTTGACAAAATGCCTGTATTCCATTATAAAATGGACGAGCCTTATTGGGTAGGTTAGATACAAGATCAAGAATACGTTGTCTCTTCCGGTCATCCAGGATCATTTACAATAAGCGAATAAAATATTCATTAGTTGTTGTGACATACATCGGATCTAAAATTGGATTCGATGGCAAGGCGAGCTCTATTAACCCAAATGTCAACGAACACATCGGAGACCACCTCTTCGGCCTGTCCCTTATTCTTTAACCTCTTCCTTATTCTTTAAAACAAGCGAGTGCGAACGTACAGGGCCTTTGGTCGTAAGCGGAAAATAGTGAATTCAATGCGAGGCGCTCGCTCTGTGGACCTTATTGAATAGCGCCATTCTTGATGATGACCTTCCAGTCGCAGCGGAAAGCCCATTCTTATCGCGGCCGTTTATCAAACCGCCTGAAGGATTTGTTATTTTATAAAGCGCTGCTTAAATGTAAATATCAAAACGACCGAGCTTGGTTTCATTTTGTGTTTTCAGCTCAATGACCCGCGCTGGTTCGGCTTTTCTGGCAAAATCGTTTTGAATATTGGGATCGCCTTTGAAATAGATCTGCGATGTCAGCTCCGGAAAACCTTTGGCTCTCACTTTAAAATGGATGTGTCGTGGACGTGAGCCGTAAGGCGCAGGAAAGATGGTGGTGAACCTATAATTTCCATCGGAATCTGTTTTTACAAAACCTCGGCACTTGAATCCGTCGTTGTCATAATATCCATCCGAATCGCAATGCCAGATATCGATGATGGCGTTTGCCACGGGTGTTTGGCAATCGTCTGCCTTGATCACTCTGCCTTCGATCACGAGAGAATTCCCTGAGCTTTCGATAACGGAACGTTCGGGTGACCCTTTTTTGTAAAATGGCCCTTCCTGATCCTTCTGCGTCTTGCAGGCATCGCGCAGTAAAGGGATACCGGTTTTTCCAAAGACCTTCAATACAGGCAGAAGGCCTAGTGCAGTGATAAAGGTTTTTCTTCTCATGTGTGCAGTATATTAAGTGGATACTCTATTAACGATTCGCTTGCTTTAACAGTTAATCGATTGGGGGCAGAACGGTCGAATATTTATAGAATTTGGTCGAGATCAAATGGGTATCGGGCATATCTTTTTTCGCGACCGCGCAGAATGTTTCATTATACTGCCGATAGGCCTCGCAGAAATATTTTTGCCGTTCTGCTTACCCCAAGTTCCATCCCCAATCATGCCTCACCTTTTAAAGAAAGGGTGCTCACTATCTCTCCACAGGCAATTCAATAATAAATTCCGTACCTGATTCCTCCTGAGATCTGAAGCTAAGCGATCCCTGATACCAACGAACAATATTATAGCTGATATAAAGTCCTAATCCGGTACCTTTGCCGATGGCTTTGGTTGAAAAAAACGGATTGAATATTTTAGAGTGGTTCTTTTCTGAAATACCGCTACCATTATCTCTGATCCTTATTTGAATCTTATTGTCATCAAAACTTGTGCTGACATGAATCACTCCTTGCCGATGTCCTTTATCTTCAATGGCATAAATGGCATTATCGAACAGGTTCAATAAAACCTGATTGATTTGCCCAGCACTGGCCAGGGCAAAGGGAACCGGTCGCAAGTCTTTGATCACAGATATTTCATCTTTAGTCTTATTGGCCAACAACGCCAGCGTCGATTCAATACAATCCACAACGTCGACTTTTTCTTTTTTTACGCTGTCTGGATTAGCGAAACTATTCAATCCCGACACGATCCCGACAGTGCGATAAATACCATTTCGCATGGTGGTCATGAGCATGTCTATATCCGACGACACCAGGGCGTCATGTTCACCGGTTAGCACATTTTTCAGGTCGTCCATGTGATTTTCAAGATCGCTCACACTACCCGCAATGTGACCGACAGGACCGTTGATCTCATGGGCAATGCCCTCCGTCAACATTCCCAACGAAGCCATTTTCTCGGACTGTATCAAGCGGAACTGGGCTGTTTTTAAATTATCAAGTGCGTTGTTGAGTTCGCCATTCTTTAATGTAATCTCTGCAGTTTGATCCTTAATGGTCTTGTACCGGTTTCGAAGCACGGCGTTCATCTTTCGCTTTTGAAAAAGGCCAAAGAAAATAATACCTGTCGCCACAACGATGCATCCCATTAAAAACAACAAAAACCTCCTTTGCTTTTTTTGCCGTTTGATTATTTGTTGATTTAACAGGCTTGTTTTTTTTAGGATCTCGTTTTCGCGCTCTCTGATACTTATTTCATGGGTGGTTGTAATTTGAAGAAGTTCGTTGTTGCTTGCCAGGTTACGCAACGAGTCATTGACCTGCTCATACCTGAGCTGATAGGCATACGCCTTTTTATAGTCGCCCAGGGCATCGTACGTCGCGGTCAACATCTTCAATGCATCCCTTTTCATTTCTGCGTTGCGCACGTTATCCAAAATCATCAGCGCTTTCTCCAGAACGCCTTTGGCCGCCATGTGATTGCCTCGGCTGGCATAAATTCTACCGATGCCGACATAAGCATCTGCTATCAAAATATCCGGTGTGTTCTTCCGGCGCAGACGCAAACACTCCATATAGGCATTCAACGCCGCTTGATGCTGCTTTAAGCCTAGATACACATCGCCCAATAGCTTATGGTTTTCGGCAAGCGCATCACCGTTATTTTTTTTGTTTAGCACGAGTACTTCGTTCAGAATACGCCGGGATTGGTCGTATTGATTTAAATTTTTGTAGGCATTGGCGATCGCGAGCAAAGACACCGCCGCTGCGGGCATGGATTGAGTCCTGAAATTCTCATCGGCAGCCCGCTTGAAATATTTCACTGACTCGACATAGGCACCCTGGTTGTAAAAAAAACGGCCTACGCCCATCCAGTAGTCGCTTGTGCCTGGATAACTGCGGACTGTCTGGTCGATATCCAGGCCTTGTAAAATAAGGGTGTCGATTTTGACTTGCGCCGTCACTGATCTGCCGGGTATCACCCATAGCAGGCTCACACTGAAAAAAGCGCAAAAAAAATTCATATCAATTTCAGTTACTTAAGTATTTCTGGGAGGCAATTGCATCCGGCAACTGCGGTAGAGTTAAAAAAAACTCCGTTCCAACACCCGGCTCTGATTTAAACGTCAGTGAACCGCCATGTTCCTTGGCGATGTTGTAACTGATATGCAAACCTAGTCCGCTGCGTTTCTCAAATCCCTTCGTAGTAAAAAAGGGATCAAATATTTTAGATTGTACAGACCGGTCGATTCCCCTTCCGTTATCCTTAACGCTGACGACAACCCATCGATCTTCAACATTCGTGGTAATTACGATCACACCCGGCCGGCTTACCATTCCGATGGCGTAAAGCGCGTTATCTATTATATTCAGCAGTATCTGATTTATTTGTCCGGGGTTGCATGTGACCGGGGGGATTGCTTTAAAGTCCTTTACCAGTTGAACCTTCTTTATTTTTCCAGTTAACATCCCAAGAGTAGATTCAATAGATTCTCTGAGATCAACACCCCTTACTACTTTGTCATCAGGATGTACAAAAGATTTCAACCTGGTAATAATGCTAATAGCTTTGTTAACGCTGTTCTTAATTGAGGATATATCAGATTCAATTGCCGAAAAAAATGCCATTTTCTTGCCTGTCATTTCTTTCAGCGCATTACCTTTCAGCGAGTCTATGTTTTCCTCCAGGGCTTGCACACCACCGTAAATAAAATTTATGGGATTATTGATCTCATGGGCTACCCCAGCCGTGAACATACCAAGCGACGCCATTTTTTCAGATCGTACCAGTTGAGTTTGAGTCAGTTTCAGTTCCTCTAATGCTTCTGTCAACTCAATATTCTTCAGGCGAATTTGAACGCCTTGTTCGCCGATAACCTGGTTTTGTTCGATCAGCATTGAATTGGCTTTCTGTTTTTGATAGAATGCCACCGAAATCACGAGGCCCAATATCACCAATGCCAGCGCAGACGCACCCAGAATAAACTGCGTTTCTTTCTGCGCGGCGATTGTCTCGTGATCAATTTCATTCTCTTTTTTTAACAATTCGTTTTGTTTTTCACGGCTCTTCAACTCGTAAGTCAAATTCGCCCCATGTATCTGGTTTTGCTTTGTCTCGTTCATCAGAGAATCGTTCATGGCAATGACCTGTTGGTGGTAAGTGAAAGCCAATTGATGATGATTCATCGCCGAATGCATGACGCTAAGCGCTTCACAGGATTCCTTAATGTATTCTTTGTCGCCCATTTCTGTGCTGCGCTGCAGCGCTTCATTCAAGTATCTTTCAGCCTCCCGGTATTGCTTCTTCAGAAGCATGGCACGTCCTAGTTTAATATGGGCCTTAGCAATTGATCCATTGGCGGAAATACTGACCGCATGCTCAAGGGCCTGACGGTAGTATTTTACAGCTTGATCGTAATCTTTTGTGGCGATGAAAAGATCGCCGAGCGCTCGATGAGCGTCAAAGAGGCCATAAAAATCATGTTTTTTTGTTCTGTCTAATGCCCCTTGTAGTGTCTGTAGGGCACTATCATAGTCGTGGATTTGCAGATAATACTCTCCCATTAACCTCAGTGCGCCACATGCAATGGTGCGGTCCCAGGATTTCTCACCAAGTTTGTACGACTTCCTGTAGCATCGTAATGCGTCGGCATACTTTCCTTGTTTTATAAAAACCTGACCAATGAATTTCCAAACGTGCCCTTGCCCGGAATAATCATTAGTCGCACTAAATTGTTCAGCAGCATCATAGTATAGGCGGAGCGCCTGAGGTAAGTTGCCGGTTCGAGAATAGAGAATTCCGACATTAAAAGTATTATGAGCTTTGTAGAATTTCAACTCTGCCTTATTGCCGCTATCTGGAAATTTGATGGGCATGGTGGCATTCTTAAATCGATCCATTGCTTCTGAAAAATATCGGAGTGCATTCCTGATGTTGCCTTGTGCGTAATACGCATTACCGATTCTATTGAGATTCATACCCTGCATGCTTAGGTTTTGCAACCTCACTTCGTATGTAAGGGCATTTTGAAAGTATTGAATGGCTTTTTCGTTTTCCTGAATGTCATAATAGCAAAGACCCAGAAAATAGATATCCCTGGCTATCCCGGCTTCATTCTTGAGAATTGTGTGCAACTGCCGCGCACTATCAAAAAGCACAATGGATTTAGTCACCCTATTGCGAATTGATTCAGCATATATGAAATGTACATAAGTCACATAGGCCTTGATGTAGTATATTTCGGCAAGCCCCGCAGAATATTTCAATTTCTTTGCCTCGAGCTGAGCTGTCTTAAGAATATTTAATGCCGAATCACCAGAATATTGACAAGCCAGTTCCGTTAACAGATCAACGCGCTTTATCCCCGAGGCGTTTGTCAGTAACATCGTGAGGCTGTCTCTGGGGGATTTAGATGTTGCCTCAAAACTGACGACTAATAACAAAGTCAATAGAAATTTAAAATGGTGTGTAGGCTGTAAAGCCGTATCTAACGTGCCGCGAAAGCGTAAAAACCAATTCGACATTCAATGTCGTTTAGTTAAGCCTAAAGGCGTTTATAGTTCATCGATGGCGGCTTTTTCTTAAGCTTTCGTCTTTGAAACTTCCTATTAGGCCGTATGATCTCAGTAGTTAAGGCTAATATTTGAT
>JBMOKS010000347.1:0-16659 GCA_049324355.1 Bacteroidota bacterium | reverse complement strand
AGAATAGATCTTCGTGGTGCCGGGCATGTACAATTTGTAGTGAGAATATTTGTAAGCGTCGGCCAGGAGAAGAAGATTTTGCCCTTTCATATCATCGAGATTTACTTATTATACTTTTCCAATAATCTGTTCAACTGTGGACTGTGCTCGGCAGCGGTTTCTCCGCGTTGCATCAACTCTGTAACCTGTTGAAGCGGAAACCACTTTACGTCGGCAATGTCGTCGCTGCCCTGAGGTTCGCCGTCAATATGTTCCACAGAAAAGAGTGTGGTAATGATCTTATCAGCTTCGTTTCTGTATCGCCAATCGTCTACGCGGAATGATCCTTCGTAAACCGGAGCCGTTACATCAATGTTGCCGCATTCTTCGCGGAGTTCGCGCAACGCAGCTTGTTCGTAGCAGTCGTCGGTGGGGTCGCTAAAGCCGCCGAGCAATCTCCATTTCTGATCGTTATCTTTTTTGCCGAGCAGCATTTCTTTCTTGTTATTCTTAAACACTGCGATGTCGACCGTGGGATAAACTTTCAGGTAAGTATTGGCATAAGCGTAAATGATGCCGGATCTAAACTCAACCGAATCCATTACTTTTTCTTTAATAGACTCTCGGAGTTCCGTAGCGCTATGCGTACCGTTTCGCGGGAGTTCTACCACCTTATTTTTGCCGGAGTAATAGTTGATGAAGCTATCTCGGCCACCATACAGCGTAAATGCTGCGCCAGGGAACGTGTTGCCCAACAACGCATCGAGGTTGGCAGACCACTTAGCATCCAGTGGATGATCCGACAGCGGCAACACCACTACTTCGGGATAATCTCTTTTGATCATCTTCTCACGGGTAATGAAGTCCAACGGGTTTTTTCTGCTGCCTAGCGCTGGTGAAACGCCCAGCACGATCACGATCTTTCCATGCTTTGCCTTCACCGATTCGATGAGCGCTTTGTGGCCCTCATGAAGGTAGGGCGTCTGAAAGCGTGCGATAATAACTCCGGTCATAGTAGAAATTTATAGCTGTATTTGTGTAATATATACGCAAATATAAAGACAGTGTTTCAATATCAAAAGGCGATTTGCGTATTTTTTACACTAAATTGAAAATCAGGCTGTTTTAGAAGAAAATATCGAAGTTGTAGCCCTTCTCTTTGAGCTCGAAATATTTCTTTTTATTGAATTTAAAGAGCCGTGCGGGTCTTCCGGACTTGCGCTGAATGGTGGTTTGCAACTCCTCCAAAATACCGAGGCTAATGATCTTCTTTTTGAAATTCCGGCGATCGATCTCCTGATCGAGCAGGGTTTGGTAGAGCTTTTCCAGGTCAGAAAACGGGAATTCCTTGTCCAGCAGCTCAAACCCCACGGGCTCATATGTTATTTTTCCGCGAAGTCGTTTGATGGCGACGTCGATGATCTTTTTGTGGTCGAACGCCAGCTTAGGAAGCTTTTTAATATTAAACCATGCTACGTCTTCGGCGTCGGTATGGGCATTCAATTGAAAATCCTGCGGGCGCACCAGCCCGAAGTATGAGACGGATATGGTATGATTTCTTGGATCGCGATCGGGTGATCCGAATGAATAAAGTTGCTCCAGGTAGTTTACATCAATACCGGCCTCTTCCTTCAACTCGCGCTTCACGGCATGGTCTAACGATTCTTGATCAAGCACCAATCCTCCCGGCAATGCCCACATCTTCTGAAACGGTTCGTTCTTCCGTTTGATGAGCAACACCGAGATACCTTGTTCCTGGTCGTAACCAAATACCACAGCATCGACAGAAACATTGATGTTTTGCGCCATGCTCCAAAATTATAAAAGGAGCCGTAATTAAAAAGAAAACACACTTAAAGTTATGATCTGATATATTTCGCTGGCACATGGTCTGTTAGCCACACATGGTTCTCCGACATGTAAAACTGGTAACCGTCCTTAAACATCTGCATGGCGGCAATCCTCAACACTACGGGTTTGCCATAACGCTGCCCGACCTTTGTGGCTATTTCGGCATCCGCACTCAGATGCACATGGTGCCGGCTTCGTTTTTCCAACCCAATAGCGAGAATGGAACTCACGGAAGTTTCAGTCGTTCCGTGATAAAGTATCTCTGGCGGCGGCTGGGGTGCGTATCCCAATTCAATTTCCACAGAATGCCCCTGACTCGCTCTGATCCTCGTGCGATCGTCGTTGAAGGCAAAACGTTTTTTGGCGTTGGTGTCGACAACGTGTCGTAAAATTTCTTTCGTGATCGCAAAACCATTTTTATTCGCCTGGTTGATCAGGATAGCAACATCAGTCCAGCCGTTTTCGTCAAGTTGGATGTCAATCTTTTCCGGCTGATGGCGAAGCACCAGGCTAAGGAATTTGCTGATCTTGTTATTTTCTTTTTCGGTTATCATGTTAATTTAATTCTATGATCATCTGCATGATCTGCAGAAAGCATCTCACGCAGATTAAAATACATTTTCTTTCGATGCAAGCAGGTTCTCGATCATCGAGTCCACCTGCGCTGTTTCCAGCGCTTTTACTTCTCGCTCCACAATGCTATTGAATTTGTAGTAATCTTCTTTTTTAATAAATCCTTCGGTTCTCACCCAGTCGTCCTGCGCGTATTTTTTTACAAATTGCCCGATCATAGCTTCTTCCATTTTCGAGTTTATCGTGAGATACTGCGCCATTTTAAGCAGTAACAGTTTATTGCGCTGCAGAATGCTGGCGGCTTCCTCTTCGCATTCATGGATGATCTTCAAGGCCTCGGCGGCATAGCGCTCAGTGAGGGCGAATGCATCTTCGTTTTGCGTGGCGTTCACGGCCAACAAAATAGGGTCGGTTCCCATCGCGAATCTACGAATGGCTTTGTTTGCCAGGGCAGACGCTTCTTCGATATCGGCACTTACGCCAGACGACGTGAACTGCTGTCCGAAGATCATTTTTTCGGCTACCAACCCGCCCAGCGTAATGACGATGTCTTTTCTCAATGTCTCCCGGGTCATGGGGCCCTTTGGAAAATTCACCAAGCAAAAGCCCTCCGCCTCCGACGCCGTTCTCGAGACCACGACCGGTGGAACGATCCTTAACGTCAACGCCGCAAGTATCGCGTGGCCTGCTTCGTGCACGGCGGTGTGCGCCTGAATTTCGGGGTCTACACTTTTTCTCAAATTCTCGAGTTTCAGCCTCACCGGATCGGGAATAACAGACGCTGTGTTGCCTTCTTGGTCTTTGATCGTGTAAATAAAATGTCCGTTTTCATAAACCCACAAAATCTCTGCAACCGTAAGCTGATATTCCAAAACCGTTACGATGAGGTTGCTGAGTCTTGCCTCCACGAGGTTTTTTATCGTAGTTAGCACCGGCCTTGTACCCTGCGCGGGAAAGACACCTTCCGCATAAACGATGTTCACGACAGATTCATCAAAGCTAATCCTCCACCCAAACTTCATGGTAACAAAGGTTCCTACCCTATTCAGCTCCTGCTTGATCAGCAGTCTGAACTGCGCATTGTTGAACGAAGTATAGATAACGTGATTATTTCCCAACCGCGCGATTTGCTCAGGCCTAAATCTCTTACGCAGCGCTCTTTTGATGTCGGCCACCGTAATTCTCGATGTCTGCTCATGGAATTCGTCGGCGCTAATGTCAGGGTTCATGCTATGACTCATTGTGAATGCTTCATCCAGATTACCCAGCACAAAAATAATCGATCTTGACAAGTCCATCGTCTTCGTGGCTGGCCTGGCGCACATACCCTGTATCAAAAGGTGCTTCAGTCCTATCAGGCTCGTCGCCCTCACACGCTCTTTAATATCTTCCCTGGTAAAATCTTCGCTATCGAATAAGAAGAACATTCCATCGATAAAATCCTGCGAAAGGAAGTAGGCTTTATCGATAACCAAATTGTAACGGTCGTTGTAGTTAAAATAGAACCCATAAAATATTTTCTCGAATGATTCCAGGTTTGTCGCCACTTCTCCATTTTCAATCATCACATTGGCTTCGAGTAATTTTTCAATTCTTTTGAGGCAGGCGTCGGCACGAAACAGGTAGTGGGTATTGTGGCCTGGTGTATACTCCAGCTTGCCGGAGTCGAGCAGGTCCCACACCACCCGAAGTTTGTCTTTGCCGAGCTCGTTGTTGTAGGCGTCGAGCGTTCTGGCGAACTGAAATTCATCCAGGCAGATCAACGCCGGCTTCTGATCGAAAAACTCGAGGTCGTCGGTTAGAATACTTTTCACCCATGATGCTGAGTCTGATTCGAATTCACCCATGTCGAGGTGCGCAAACAATCTTCGATACTCCAGCAGTTCCACAAGACTTTGAACCAATGCTGTTTTTCCGGAGCCTGTCAAACCCCAGAGGTTGATCACCGTAGGTCTGATCTGTGTTTCCGGGAACAGGTACCAGGGCATCATCAGCGAAATTACTTCGTCGATGATGTTGTCCAAACCCAAAAATTTGGTTTTCAGCTTAAACGCAGTATCCATTAACTTCTGCTTTCTGCTGATCAATTCTGTATGCAAAATTTCTTTTTCCATTTTCTATTCTTTTTGTATCACGCTTTGTCCATGCGAACAATGCGCGGATAAAATTTTCCTTCTATGTTTACCAAAGTGGTCTGACTTTTCATGACCATCTCGATGTCCTTATATGCCTGCGACGCCTCTTCGGCACTACCACCGATCAGTGTGACTTTTTCACTTTGCAGCACCTTCTTCAGGCTGCTCATGGAGATCGAGTTCTTGGCTTTGAGCCGCGACATTTTTCGTCCCGCTCCATGCGCTGCAGAGCGGATGGAAGTTTCATTTCCTAATCCACTCACCACATAACCCGGTGCTGTCATGCTTCCCGGAATTATTCCCAACACACCTTTCGCTGCCGGAGTAGCGCCTTTGCGATGAACGACATATTCGTTTCCATCTTCCAGCTTTTCTTTCCAAGCGAAATTATGATGGTTCTCCACTTTCAGCAGCGTCGACAATTGCAGCGCGCGACACAAGTTGTTATGGATCGTGTCGTGGCATGCTTTTGCATATTCTCCTGCAAGGGTCATCGCCATCCAATATTCCGCGCCTTCTTGGCTATCCAGATCAAGCCATGCGAGGTGTTTGGCTTCTTTCGGGAGCTTACATCTGCTCATCGCAATATTGGTGTAATGCTGAGCGATGTTGGCACCCAGGCTCCTCGAACCTGAATGCGACAAAATTGCCGCATAGTTTCCTGCTGGAACTTGCAGGCTATTGTTCTCCTTCAGTGCAATCACGCCAAATTCAACAAAGTGATTTCCCGAGCCCGAGCTGCCGAGCTGTCGCACGGCTTTACCGCGCAATTTTCTAAGCAGTTCTGTCGCTGAGAAATCCGGATGATCGAGTATGCTATGGTCCTGTTGCTCATCGAGTCCGCCTTCATTGCCGAAGTGGGTGTGCTCTTGCAATGCTTTTTTCATCTCGTAAGCGTGATGCTCTAGGTAACTTGCCGGCAGATCGAGAACACTCAGTGCCATCCGGCAGCCGATGTCCATGCCAACACCATAAGGGATCACAGCATTTTTTGTTGCCAGTACTCCACCAATCGGCAGGCCATAACCCTGATGCGCGTCTGGCATCAATGCTCCTTTTGCCGCTATGGGAAGGCGCATCGCCAGTTCCATCTGTTTCACAGCATTCACTTCAATGTGTTTGTTTCCAAATACGTCGAAGTGTTTGGGCTCGTCTTCAAGATGATAAGTCTTAAAGGAGTCTGGCTCGAAAGTTTTAGCGACCAGCTTTCGTGCGAGGATGCCCAGTGAATCATGATCAAGATACGAGTCGGGTTGCTCGAGCACGTTTGTGATCAAGTTCAATTTTTTTTCATTCGGTGTGTGTTTGAAGTGCCTGTTCATAATATTTAAGGCAAGGCTCCTGGCTACATCCGAAGGAAAGTTGATGACCGTAAGGTCTTTTATGTTTAATTTATGTTTGCCCATAATTTTTTACACTTTCATTCCTTGTGAAGGCAGAAAAAGTTGAGAGAATAGAATTCCAGCATGCGTCTTTTGCGAGCATGAATTGAAAAACTTTCTCAAAGCCTGTGTATGGCTTTGTTGTTTTATATTAAATTTTTTCGATAAAGAAAAAGCAAGACCTTTCTGGCACAGGAGTTACCAGCGTTGCTTCGGGGTGATATGTGAACTTAGTACCAACATAACTTCCTCTATTTAAATAAAACATATGAGGTGAAATGCTTACACAAAAGTATAATGAGTTTACGTAATCACCATACGATTAGATTCTTTTTTGCGAAGAATAGAATTTTTCTAAACAAGATTTTATCTTGAACGGTTATGATGCTGAAGCTAATTAAGATTATTCTCTCTTTGCTTTTTGTAATCGCGCTAGCACTGATCGTTACGATGAATACCAGGCTGCATTATTCACCTGACGTTCAAGTTGTCGATCGCGACACAATTAATGACGATCTGTTAATGGAACTTCGTGGTCTAAAACAAGCCATGCAGAACAGCGCGGATGTCGAAATGCAGAGCTTATATCCCGAGGGATACGTATTTCTCAACGCTCTGTATGGATTAGCCTGGTGCAATTTCATTCAAAGACCGGGCCGACTGTCGCCATATTTTAAGGAAGGACATAAAGAAGTTCAACATTCTTGGGATAAGATAAATTCTGATAAAGGTCGATCTACATTCAACGCGGAGCTCCCTTTACCTTATGGAGCATTCTACACCGGTTGGTGTTCTTATTTACTAGGTAGAAAATTGGCGATTGAGTCGATCGATCAACGAAAAGAAAATGAAGTTGCCGAGTTTAAAAAAAAGTGCGAAAGCATCGCCGCCGCTATCAAAACAAGAACTTATCCTACATCTTATTATGGAAGCGCCTGGCCTGCAGATGTAGTTGTGTGTATTGCCTCACTATCGTTGCACGACAAGTTGTTTGAACCTCAATATTCCAGCATCATTCAGAAGTGGATGATCCAAGTGAAAGGTAAGCTCGATCCAGCATTGATCCCACATGAGGTCGATCCTTTGAGTGGTCGCACGCGTGAAGGCGCCAGAGGTTCTTCTCAAAGTTTAATGCTGATCTTCTTACGGGAAATTGATCCCCAATTTGCCTCAGGCCAGTTTGCCATTTATAAGGCAAACTTTGTCGACACTTACGTTGGACTCACCGGCATACGTGAATATCCGAAAGGAGAATTTGGTATGGGCGACATAGATTCCGGGCCTGTACTGCTCAATATGGGCGCGGCTGCAACCATTGTTGGAATGCAGACTTTGTTTATTTACGGTGACTACGAGAATGGTTTGCTAATCAGAAATGTTATAGAGGCTTTGGCAATTCCAATAAAAAAAGACGATCAGAAAAAGTACCTGTTAGGAGTGCTGCCTATGGCTGATGCTTTTGCTGCTTGGGGTCACAGCGCAGAAGACCTCAGTCGCGACGAAAAAACTAACTTCGCCACCTTTCATACGCTTAGTTTTTTCATTGTATCGGTGTTGGGGGGCATGCTTTGGCTTATCTGGAAACCCAAGAAGATGTCGAAGTCGTTACATATTCTTTGGTAGCGATGGCTGCCGATCAGGCACGGCTTGATATTTGTTATCCTTCGCCAAATTAAATTCTCGCATGAAAGCGTTCGTATTCTCCTTATCCATTATTTTATATTCGATAAAAATCAACGCACAAGATTTCGCCTACTCGATAACTCCCGGCAACACGGCATTCGCCATCGACTTCTATAAAGAGTGCAGTGCACAGTCTCCAAAAAATGTTTTTATTTCTCCGTTTAGTATTTCCAGTGCGTTGGCCATGACCTACCCGGGAGCGCGGGCTAAAACTGCCGAGGAAATGAAGTTGGCTCTCGGCTTTATCCAAAATCTCAAAACTCAAAACAACGAATACTCTTCGCTTATCCGAAATCTATCAGGGCGTGAAAGTCCATTTAAGATTGCCAATACTCTTTGGACGATGACAGGGTATCGTTATGAGCCTAAGTTTATAGAAATTAATGATATATACTTTGACGCTACCTTCAAGGAGGTAAATTTCAAAAACTTCGACGAAACACGAAAGGAGATCAATACTTCCATTGAGGATCAAACGCAGGGGAAAATAAAAGATCTTCTACCCCCCGGTAGCATCACTGAACTTACCAGGCTTGTTCTGACCAATGCTGTTTATTTTAAGGATTCATGGCTTGTTCCTTTCAAGAAAGAGAAAACTAAAAATGCCGACTTCTTCTCTGAGCCCGGCAAGCCTGTAAAAGCGATGTTCATGGAGAACGCCGGAAAATTTTATGGCTTTGAAAATGAATCGGTTTCAATCCTTGAACTACCGTATTTGAGCGGAGATTTTTCGATGGTCATCCTACTCCCTAAAGTTGATTTAAAGGAGTTCGAAGAACAGATCTTAACGGCTGACAACTATTTTAATTGGAGCCTTGTGCGCACACCTTTTACCAAAATTATGGTGCCCCGTTTTAAAATTGAGCAAACTACGGCGCCTGTACCCATTTTGCAAAAATTCGGCATGGTCGAGGCTTTCAATGAAAACAAAGCTGATTTCTCAGGCATATCAACACAACAACAATTATTTATATCAGGAATTTATCACAAAGCCTTCGTAGATGTAAACGAGGAAGGAACCGAGGCTGCAGCAGCCACGGGTGTGGTGGCCGAAGCTCGAAGCGCTGAATTCTTGGCGCCGCCAAGGGATTTCATCGCAAACCGTCCCTTCATTTTTATAATTAGGGATGTAACAAGTAAAACCATTTTGTTTATAGGGAAACTAGCAGATCCTAATGCGAGTAACTAAGATGCTCATGATTGGGAAAAAATTAGTACCCGAAAAATTAGTCCACACTTTGATGATCTGAAAAAAGTTCTTCTATCTTTGTGCCAGCAAAGATAAAATGAAATCGGGTCGTAACATATCGGTCAATCACGCATGTAAACAGATGTGCAAGATGCAAAAGGTATGGTTATGCCCGGATGAAGATGTTATGATATAGAAATTACTGAACTATTGATAACAGAAGCCCCGGGCAAATTGCCTGGGGCTTTTTGTTTTTACGCGCTTATTTTTCCTCGCCACGGCAGCAGGAATGGCAGTGCCATACAAAAAAAGTCGGTGTGCCCGAGTGGCTCAAGGGATCAGTCTGCAAAACTGAGATTCGTGGGTTCGAATCCCACCACTGACTCAGATATCCAGCCACTCCGCTTTCGCGGAAATCCTCCACCCGTAGTGAAGGATGGCTGGATTGCGTAATTCGAAGCAGAAGTCACAGGTACGAAGAATGAAGTATTTTTAAGGATCAACTTCGCACCTCGTACTTCTAAGGTCGTTTCTTGCCTTGGCTCACTTTATCAAGGGAATTAAAAGCCCAAACTGAAGTTGGTCGCAGTTGGTTAAAGTCTAACCAGAGACATAAAACTAGGCCGGGGTAGAAAAAAACTGAAGGCCGGCCTATGACACCTCGTGCCTGGTTTCAAACGGCTGAATTGACCGGGAAAATGGTTTGTTGCGACTGTCATTAACTGGAAAAAAATCGCTTATAATAAATAACGGTTTTGTTAACTTAGGCTTTATAAGCCTTAAGTATGGAATCTTTGCATATAAGCGGCACTGATGAGACCCCTGAAATCTTGCTTGATAGGAACAGCGGAAGATTTGAAATATCTGGTAGATCGTTACCGGAAGATTCAGTTGAATTTTATAAACCTGTTCTTGAGTGGCTTGAGCACTATAAGAAAAAACCAAATTCACAAACCGAATTCGCCTTCAAACTTGATTATATTAACACGGCGTCCTCAAAGCTCATCCAAGACATACTTCTTTCGTTAGAGAAAATTAATGGAGTGAAAGTGCTTTGGTATCATCAAAAGGATGATGAAGATATGGAAGCCATGGGCCGTGAATATGCTGAACTGATCAATCTCCCTTTTGATTTTAGGTCCGTCAGTCCGTGAACTTCGCATGTTACGAATAACTTTTGGCCTCCATATCTGGCTCGATTTCAGAATCCCAAAAGCGGCACCTCATTTTTTCTCAATTCTCGCTGACGCAAGTCGGATAAGAAAATCAACAAATGGAACACCCACAAATACAATCCAAGGCACCAGCGACAGGGTGAGCAGGAAAGTACGTTGATATAAAGGCAGAACAGATAATACTTCTCCAAACAGATAAAGAAATAAAGTGATCGATGGGTAGATGGCCACCCATATTTTTAAAGACGCTAATAATTTCGCTTTCGTTTTCATGTAACAGTTTTGTGATTAATAGTTTTATCACAAAGAAAGTTCGTGTATCAGGTGGGGAGGTAGGACTAAATTGAAATTTTATAGCACTTATCCGAAGTTGTGTCTGAACGCTTCGGGCGAATAACCGGTGTGCTTTTTGAAGAACCTGATAAAATAAGAAACATCTTCATAGCCCAGGTGAAAGGCGATCTGGGTTACCTGATTCGAGGTGGCAAGAAGATATCTTTTAGCTTCCAGTACGACATGGTCGTTAATCAAATCAGAGCATGTTTTGCCTAGGGTTGCTTTGGTAATAGAGTTCAGTTGATAAGCAGAAAGATTAAGCATGTTGGCATATTCCGAAGTTTGTTTGTGACTGGAAATATGCGTCTCCAGAAGCTCTAAAAACTCAGCGGCACGCTCCTGTGCATATGAGTTGGTTTTCTTCGATGTGCTTTTTCCTTGCAGGCGAGCAAGCTCCAGGTATAAAATGCCCAGATTGGCTTTAATAGCTTCCTGATATGCGTCTTGCTTGGTGGTGTGTTCGTGAAAAATTTCATTCAGTATTAAAAATATTTTCTTGGACTGACTAGCGTGAAGCCGATAACAGTTCATTCGATTTGCTTTTCGTAGAAGCTGACGGGTCACCTTGTCATACGGATTATAAAAATCAGCGTTAAAGCCAACCAGGTATCCTGTACTCTCCGCTTTCAAAACGATCTGGTGCACCTGACCCGGCCGCATGACGAAAACGGAATGGTCACGAACATCGTGCGACGCAAAGTCGATCTCGTGTTTGCCTCTTCCCTTTTTTAAGGCTAGCAAATAATAGAAAGCATGACGGTGCAGCTCCTGCACCATATCGTTCCCGGCAAGTACTTCGCGAACATCGCGTATACTAAAACTTTCAGAGAAATTCGGCTCTTTTTTAGTCTTTGAGATCTGCCTTACAGGAATGTTTTTCATTTTCACTTTTGCCTGCTAACAATCTCCGAAAAATAATAGTTTGATTTGACCCAATCTTCAACGCTGAATTTGCCTCAAAAAATAAAAGACGAATCCCTGACAAAACTGTCAAGATTCGTCTTTCATTATTCCTTCCTATTCAGCCTTTAGTCCGTTGATCGGATTTGATCTTGCTAATTTTCTCACCTGGGTTGATATCACGGCGAGCATGATCAACAATAGTATGGCTACGGCAATAACCACCCCGGAGAAAGTCATGGGCATAGGGAAAGCGTACATCGAATCGATCAGCACGCTGATCATGATGTAACTCACCGGAGCGCCTACAACTATGGCGACGGAGGTCAACACGAAATACTGCCGAGAGATATTTACCGTGATGTGTGGAAGGTCGGCACCCAAAACTTTTCGGATGCTGAATTCTTTTACCCTTCCAGATACATTAAGCGTTACCAGTCCATATAGGCCGAGACTTGCCAATAATACAGCGATGAAAGCCACCACTGACATGAATCGTACCTGAATACCGGTGCTTTCGTAAAAATCTCCCCATACGTCTTCCTGGTATCCGCCTTGAAAGGGCAGCTCGGGGAAGAGTTTTGCCCATTGCGACTGAAGGGCTTCATGTGTTTCTTTTTCCGAGCCTGGTTGTGCTCTTACAGACAAGAAGCGATAATCCGGTTTATTGGCGAGCTTAAAAATTATTGGACGAATCTCGTAGTAGAAATTGTAGCTGTGAAAATCTTTTACCACGCCCACTACTTCGTACTTGGTGCCGCCGATTTCGAATTGCTGGCCAATGGGTTTTTCCCATCCCATGTTCTTTACCAGAAACTGATTTACCACAACTACTTTTTTATCATTCTCCGAACGATCGTGGAACGTGCGTCCTTCGACCAATCGTATGCCCATGGTTTGAAAATAATGAGCGTCTACAGAAAGCTCCTGCGTTTCATAATCACGATCGTTGATGTGCAACACGGCTGTGCCGTTACCCATTCCGAGGTGGTGCTCCGAGCCGGAAATAGACAGAACATTTTTGTTTTGAGCCAGCGCATCGTGCATGCGATCATAGGTCGGCTGGTCGGGCACGTGCACATACAGCGCGCCTTTTTGTTCATATCCCCAGCTTTGAACGCTCTGGTATGCGGTGTTTTGTGTAAACATCACAGCACCTGTGATAAGTATACAAGCCAGTACTAGTTGAAAAGCTAAAAACGTTTTGGTAACCGGATTTTTCTTTCCGAATTGTAGGGAGCCCTTAAATATTTTTAAAGGCTCGAACCTCGAAATGTAAAACGCGGGATACGTGCCGGAGGCAATGCCTGTGAATAGCAGTATACCCAAAAGGAACAGCCAAAGTTTTGTATCCGTCAAAGAAAGCTCCAATGGATTAGAAGTCATGGAAACAAATCCGGGGACAAAAAACGTGACACCGAGTATCAACCCCAATGTGGTGGCAAAAAACGTGATGAAGACATTCTCGGACAAAAATTGAAAGATAAGCTTACCTCGATTGGCGCCGATCACTTTGCGTACGCCAATTTCTTTTAACCTTCTGGTGGCCGACACAATAGCGATATTGATGTAGTTAAAACACGCAAGACAAAGCATAAAAATTCCGATCAGAGGCAAGGCTATTCTCGCCTCGGTTGGGGGGTTTAAAGATATGTCGTTCTGAATCTCACCCGATCGTTCATGCAATGAAGCCAGTGGCTCGAACGCGAACGACGATATAGGCCAATCGGGTTGTTTCTCGTTTTGCAGTTTCTTGTATTTCTCCATTCCCTGCTCGATGGCCCTCATGTCTGCAGGGTTATTGACTTGGATGAGCATAGCCTTTACAAATGTTCCCCAGTTGCCGAAATCGTAATCTGGCTCGATGATTTTCAGGTTTTCGAAGTTGACAAGGAAATCAAAATGAATGGCATGGGACTTAGGGAAAGGCTGCGCCACGCCTGTCACTTTAAACGCCTTACTCTGATTTTCACCGAAGATCATGAGCACGTCGCGTCCCACCGGGTTTTCATCTCCAAAATACTTCACGGCCATGTCCTCGCTCAGAATAATGCTGCTGGGCTCTGCCAGAGATTTAGCCTGTCCCCACTTTAAAGGAAAAGTGAACATCTCTAAAAACTCTGTGTCGACAAGGCGTACGCGTTCATAAAATACTTTATCGTCGAGCTTTAAAGCTACATTCCGGTCTTCTACGCGACAGACCTTTTTGATATTGGCAAAATCGGCACGAAGCATTTCACCGAGTGGCGTCGGTGCGTTTCCGTATCGCTCTTCACGGCCATCGCGCTCGATGGAAAAAGTGGTAAGGTAAACACTGTGTTTGTTTCCATGAAATTGATCGGTGCCGTAGGTATATTGCCAAAAGGCATAAACCACGAGGCAAATGCCGATCGCAATAGATAGTCCAAATACATTGATGAAGGAATTGAGCGGGTTCTTCATCAGATTTCTTACCGAGACCTTGAAGTAATTTTTGATCATCATACCTTGAGTAAAATTGAGTGTTGGTGTTTTTTTCCAGGCGTAAGGTTTGCAACAGCGGATAACATCCCACAGATAAAAAAGTCGGGCTTTTCTGATACCCGATTCATTCATTCTGAGATAAAACAATTCCTCCAGGTCGCCATGCAGCTCTTCGTATCGCTCCGATCGGCAATACCATCGGAAAAAACGGTGTGGTATTTTGGGGATGGTGGACTTCATGTCAAATTCCTTGGATTTTAAATGCGAGCGGCGGAATCTGACTCCGAAGACTCACTCTCAACTCCATAGATTCGTCTAGTGCTTTTTTTCCGAAGGCGGTGATGTAGAACAGTCTCTTTCTTTTGCCACCACGTTTTGCCTCAGGCTCTCCTAGTTTCGATTTGAGCATACCCTTCTCTTCAAGCCGGTACAATGATTTATGAACGGCGCTCACATCAACTTGCCGGTCTGACTGATTGGCAATTTCTCTGGCAATAGAAACGGCGTATGCATCACCATACAGCACGCCAACCATCAGCAAAACGAGCTCCTCGAATTCTCCGAGATAAGTTCTTCTCATGATTTAGTAGTATTTTGTCAGTAATATACGACATGGATTAGAATAAAGTTGTATTTTGTCAGTAAAATCTTGGAGAAATAACGAGGTGCGAGGGACAAGGAACAAAATCGGGAGCGGGGAGACGAGAAAACGCCTATTCAGATCTTAAAGTTTTTACGGGATTGATGCGCGCCGCTTTGATGGATTGATAACTTACCGTGAGCAGTGTGATCGTCAAAGCCAGTATGCCCGTCGCAACAAATATCCACCAGTACACATCGATACGATAGTCGTACTGTGCAAGCCAATCATTTGAAAAATAGTAAGCCAATGGTACTGCCACTATGATGGAGAGTGCAACAAGCCGCACGAAATCGACCGAGAGCATTTTCCAAAGATTGAATACGGAAGCACCCATGACTTTGCGGATACCGATCTCTTTGGTGCGTTGGCTTGCGGCGAAGGCGGCCAGACCGAAAATTCCGATGCAACTAATAAAGACTGCCAGCATCGAAAATAACGAGGCGAGTTTACGAATGCGCTCTTCCTGGTTGAACAGTCGGGCATAGTCATCGTCTACAAATTTATAATCGAAGGGCGACAGCGGGTCGTGCTTTCTAATAACTGCCTCAATCTTTGCTAAGGCATCGTGAACTCCGGCGTGTGAATTTAAACGGATCGTCAAATAGCCCATCCCTTCATAATTAATATAATATACATGCGGTGTCTGCCTGGAAAACGGGCTCCACCGTATCTGGTCTTTGATGACGCCAATGATGACTCGTTCCTTTCCATAGCTAAAATTTATCTTTTCGCCGATCACATTTTTTCCGGCAAAAAGATCGGCGGCCATTTCGTTGATGATGACAGCGGAGGAATCCGTACTGAGATCGCGCGAAAAATCACGTCCTTGCACAAATTGAAAACCATTTGTTTTGGGGAAATCGTGGCTGCAGCTGTTCATGGCGATCAACGGTTTAAAAGCCGGATCTTTCCCCTGCCAGCTTAATGATGCATCGCCACTCATGGCGCCAGTGATGGGAAAATCCGATTTAGCCATGTTCTCCACCACACCGGTTGATAATAAATCCTCTCGAAGTATATTGTAGTTTACGTTGGCTAGTTCTTCTGTACGAATGGCCATGTGGATAATGCCTTCGCGATCGAAACCCACAGGTCTGTTTTTTGCATGTTCGATTTGCAAAAGGACAACGATGGTGCCGATGATCAACACGATAGAGGTGGTGAATTGAAAGACCACCATAACTTTTCGAGGCAATGTGGCAAAACGCCCGACCTTAAATGTTCCCTTCAGAACTTTCACGGGGCTAAACGACGACAAGAACAACGCAGGATAGCTTCCAGCCAGCAGACTCGTCATGAGTATAAATACCAGCGATATTAAAAAGAAAACTGGATCGGCCCAGGGCATCGTAATTCGTTTTCCCGACAGATCGTTGAACCACGGCAAGGAAAAAGCTGCTCCTGCCAGCGCCAACAAAAAACCAATAACCACTACCAGCATCGACTCAATCAAAAACTGCCTTACCAATTGATTTCGAACCGAACCCATTACTTTACGTATACCCACTTCCTTAGAGCGCTTCTCACTTCGCGCCGTACTCAGGTTCATAAAGTTGATGCACGCTAGCAACAGAACGAAAACACCAATGACGCCAACCATTTTTACAAGTCGTATTGGTCCACCAGTGTTAACGCCATTCTTAAATTCGGCGTAGAGATGCCACTTATCCATCGGCAGCAGAATACCTCGTGGATTGAGGCCTTTGCCGTCGTTAGATGCTTTATCATATAGCATCATTTTTATTTTTGATTCAACCGCTTCGAACGATGCATTTTCTCTCAAGAGCACAAAGCACTGGTAAGAATAGTTTTCCCAGTTGTTGATCTTCTCCCGATTGGACCCAATGGAAAAGTAATAGGCCATGGGCATCAACATCTTCACCTCGGCAAATGCTGAATTGGAAGGGAAATCTTCGAATACACCCGTCACCACCAGATGGTCACGATTGTCGAACCTGATCAATTGGCCAACAGGATTTTCACCCAGGAGATCGGCCGCCAATGTTCTTGACAACAGAATGGAATGAACTTCTTTTAAGCCTGCGCTGCTGCCCTGCAGCATCTCAACCGAAAACATGTCGGTGAATTGTGGCTCAACAAAAAGTCCGGTGTTAGATAATTTCACGTCGCCATGGTTGATCAGGTGTTCTGCCGGCCATGATGCCATGGCCACTTCTTCAAATTCAGCATAGTTATTTTTCAACTCGGCACCGATCGGAGCGGGAACGTCGTTGATGGTCATAATTTCCTCGCCAAACGTCACATGATGGTAGACCTGGCCGAGCCGATCGTGGTTTTTAAATGATCTGTTGAACTGTATTTCATCGGCCATCCACAATCCTATCAACAT
>JBMOKS010000346.1:0-1870 GCA_049324355.1 Bacteroidota bacterium | reverse complement strand
ACGGATTAGTGTTGCCTCCTAAACTTGCACCTATTCACGTTGTGATTGTGCCAATCTTCAAAACAGATGAGGAATTTGATAAGATCAGCCAGAAGGCAGATGAGATTTCCACTCAACTGCGCAAACTCGGCTACTCAGTGAAGTATGATAATCGCGATACGCACAAGCCAGGATTTAAATTTGCCGAATGGGAATTGAAAGGCGTCCCTGTACGCCTTGCGATTGGCCCTAGAGATTTGGAAAATGGTACTGTTGAAGTAGCACGGAGGGATACAAAGGAAAAGCAGATCATGAAGTTTGATCAAATAGCTACCGATGTGCCAGCTCTGCTGGATGCTATCCAAAGTAATATTTATCAACGCGCGTTGAATTTCCGGAATACAACAACCAACAAAGCGGATACGTATGAAGAATTCAAAAAACTACTGGATGACAAGGGTGGTTTCGTATTAGCGCATTGGGATGGTACCAAAGAAACGGAGGCAGCCATTAAGGAAGAAACAAAAGCTACAATTCGCTGCATTCCTTTAGATGCAAAAGATGAAGTTGGTGTTTGCATATACTCAGGGAAGCCATCCAGCAGACGCGTGTTGTTTGCCCGGGCTTACTAATGAAAAGTTAACCTGGCATTTAAACGAAGTGCCAGATTAAATGTGCACCTTTAGGATTAATTGAAACTAACCCACGCTGTAGTATGATCATGTGGATCGTTATAATCTCGTTACTGGTTATCGGCCTGGGGTTGATTATTGTTGAATTGGTCTTTATTCCAGGAACAACGGTAGTTGGTTTGCTAGGGTTGATTTTTACCGGGGTCGGAGTTGCAATCAGCTATCAGCATTTCGGTAGTGACATTGGTTTTTACATACTGATGGGAACTTTGGTTACGTCACTTGTAGCGCTGTTTTTTAGTTTCCGAACGGGTGCATGGTCCAGGTTTGCTTTAAAATCATCGATCGACAGCAAGGTTAACGAAGGGATGACTGTTAATCTGAAAGTCGGAGATGAGGGAGTAACTGTTTCAACACTACGTCCTGTGGGGAAAGCAGAATTCAATGCCCAGACCATTGAAGTAAAAACTTCGGGTCAGTATATTGAACAAGGACAGCACGTTAAGATTGTTCAAATCGAGAACAATCAGATTTTGGTAGAACCTATTATTTAAACATAAGTTATGGAAGCAGCTTACTTACTCTTTTTGGTCTTTGGCGGGATCGTTCTCTTTTTCATTTTTCTCTATTTCGTACCCGTTAACCTATGGATTACGGCCCTCTTCTCCAATGTGAAGGTTGGGTTGTTTGAACTTGTGTTCATGCGTATCCGGAAGGTGCCACCACGTATCGTGGTTGATTCATTAATCACAGCAACCAAGGCTGGCTTGCAGTTGACATCAAATGATTTGGAAACCCATTACCTGGCAGGTGGCAATGTTCCTAACGTAATTCGCGCTTTGATTTCTGCCGATAAGGCCAACATCAGTTTAACATTCAAGCAGGCTACAGCTATTGATTTGGCGGGTCGCGATGTGTTTCAGGCGGTGCAGATTTCGGTAAACCCTAAAGTAATTACTACACCTAAAGTGGCAGCAGTTGCTTCAGATGGTATTCAGTTAATTGCTGTTGCCCGTGTTACAGTACGCGCCAGCATTGCTCAGTTAGTTGGGGGTGCCGGTGAAGATACGATCCTTGCTCGTGTAGGTGAAGGTATTGTTTCGTCTATTGGTCAGGCTAAGTCACACAAAGAAGTACTGGAAAGCCCTGATAAAATTTCAAAGCTGGTATTATCACGCGGTCTGGACGCAGGTACAGCATTTGAAATTCTTTCCATTGACATTGCTGATGTGGATGTAGGAGCAAACATTGGTGCAAAA
>JBMOKS010000345.1:8980-16740 GCA_049324355.1 Bacteroidota bacterium | reverse complement strand
CTTACGCCTGAAGAGAAAAAATTACTGACCGGATTTAATCCGTTGCCGTTACCGGAGCACAAGTTTTTGTCATTTGTTCAACAATTTGAAAAGACTGTCGAAAAACACGGATCGGAAGTTAGTGTTGCTTACAAAAACCAAACGTTCAATTATGACAGCTTAAACCGTAAAGCCAACCAATGGGCACGCTTGCTTCGGAAAAAATTTGGAACGGTAGATCATAAACCCATTGGGTTGCTGGTCGATAGAAATGAAGACATGATTGTTTTCGTTCTTGCCATCTGGAAATCGGCGGCAATATTTGTTCCCATCGACCCCAATTTGCCTGCGGAGTCTATTCGTCACATCGTAAGCGACAGTAATGTCGAGATCATCATCACCGACGACGACCGGTGTGCTGACAGGATCGGATTTCCGGGAGCCGTTGTCAACGTCAGGTTACTTTCTCAAGAATTGAACAACCACGCAGATGCTAACCTTGACATTGTTCGGCGCTCAAATGATCCGGCGTATATCATCTACACGTCTGGCTCTACCGGCAGGCCGAAGGGAGTGTTGGTGAACTATGGAAACCTGGAGAGCGTAACGCGCGCATGGGGCAGCGCTTATGGCATTGATCGAACCCGACCAGTATTGCTGCAGATGGCAAACATTGCCTTCGACGTGTTTGTCGGCGACCTTTGTCGCGCATTGCTATATGGCGGCAAGCTGGTGATTTGTCCCTGGGAAGACAGACTGAATCCGGCGGCAATATACAAGCTGCTTGTTGATCATCAGGTCACTCTTTTCGAATCCACGGGGGCGCTGATCTTTCCGTTGATGGAATATATTTATGATCAACACCTGAATATCGAACATCTCAGGCTGTTGATCATTGGCTCGGATGTTTGTCATCATCACGACTTTAATAAGTTGTTGGATCGGTATGGCCGCCAGATGAGGATCATCAACAGCTATGGCACTACCGAAACAACGATCGATTCATCATTTTATGAAGCTCACGTTGCTGTTTCTGCTACCGGGGTTGTTCCCGTAGGTCGACCCTTGCCAGGAACCACATTTCTTGTGCTTGATGAAAAAATGCAAATGACGCCCGTCGGTGTGAGAGGAACGTTATATATCGGCGGCGCTGGCGTCAGCGAAGGATATATCAATCAACCTGAACTCACGGCCGAAAAATTCATTGAACATAAAACACATGGCAGGTTATATAAGACCGGCGATCAGGTAAAATGGCAATTTTCAGGAGACCTCGAATTCCTGGGCCGTGATGATACACAGATAAAAATTCGCGGTTACCGGGTAGAGTTGGGTGAAATTGAAAATATGATCGGCGCCAGTAACCAGGAGATCGAAAAAGTATGTGTTCTTGTTTTGAAAGACCACGATCGCGAATATCTGTGCGCCTGTTACCAAAGTCGCCACGCGCTGGCCGAAGAGCAATTGATGCAACATGTGAAGACGTTATTGCCATCACACATGTGTCCGGAGCGGTATGTCCATTTCCACGCCTTGCCGTTGTCTGCCAACGGAAAAATTGCCAGAAATAAGATCGTCATTGCATCAGGCTTGCGAAGTAAAGCTCCGGCAGAGATCGTTGAACCGGTTACTGCGCTGGAAAAAACTTTGGCGGAAATATGGTGTGATGTCTTAAAAATTAAGAACATTGGCATTCACGATAATTTTTTCGATCATGGCGGGCACTCACTAAAAGCATTTCAGATTGTCATTCGCTGCCAGCAAAAAAAGATTGCCATCAGTCATATAGACATATTTGTAAACCCGACCATCAGAATGCTGGCGCTAAAACTGGAGCAGGCAGGTCAGGAGGCACATCAGAAGGCGATCACTGCCATAGAGGAACAGCACCATTATCCGGTTTCACCCGCTCAGCGACGTTTGTGGTTGCTCCATCAGACCGATGAGCAGTCAACGGCCTATCATATGCCAGCCGTTTTTCGATTAAAAGGATCGTTGTCGATAAAAGCCCTGCAGGCGGCATACAATAGGTTGATCAGCAGGCACGAAAGCCTCCGGGCTGTTTTTGCAATGATACAGGGCGAAGTCAGACAGCGGGTTCTTTCGGAGCACGAAGCGAAATTCAAATTAAAGATTCACAGTCAGTTTGCGAAATTATCTGAAAATGATATTCAGCTTGAGATAGAACGAAGGTTGCTTGAACCATTTGATCTTTCTGCGGGCCCGTTGATTCGTATGTCGGTGTGGCCATCGGCAGAGGAATATTGGCTGACCGTTAATATGCACCACATCATTTCCGATGAATGGTCGGCGGAAATTTTGATTCGTGAATTTGTATCGGCCTATAACGCCGCATGGCTTGATGAAAACATCAGGCTGGTGAAACCGGAAATTCAATACAAAGATTATGTTGTTTACTTGAAAGAAATTCTTGAGGGAGAGATTGGAGGCAGAGCCGAGCAATATTGGCTTGACCAATTTGCACACCCCATCACCCCAGGCGAGATACGTGGTGATTTTAGAAGAACGGCCGAATATCAAGGTGGAGAGCTTCAGGTAGAATTGGGATTGGCAAGCGCCCTGGCTGTTAAAGATCTGTGCGACGAATTGAAGGTAACGCCGTACATGGTATTTGTATCGGCTGTTGCCACGTTGCTGCATAAGTATTCGGGGCAAGAGACAGTAACAGTGGGTTCGCTGCAAGCAGGAAGAGACCACGCCGGATTAGAAGATCAGGTAGGTTTTTATATTAACACCCTTCCGCTCAAGATTGAATTTAGCAAACTGTCTTTTAAGACGCATGTATTGAATGTAAAATCGTCGATTATACATTCTTTGCGTTTTGGCTATTATCCTTACGACGATCTTATCGACCGGCTTGATCTGAAGGGCGAGCATGGACACGTCGGGTTATTCAACGTCATGGTGAATCTCAAAAACTCTATTGACGACGAGAGAGCCATGAACGAAATGCGGGGTGTTCAGGTGCAGCAATATTTCTTGCCGGCCAGGCAAGCTAAAACCGATCTGATCTTCAACTTCTTCATAGACGACGAGAACATTCATCTGAGCATAGATTATAATAGATCGTTGTTCAGGGAAGAAACTGTGCGAAGGCTCGTTTCCAACCTGAAAAAAATATTGGAGCAGGTCACGAATAATCCACAAATTCCCTTGCCGGAAATAGAAATGGTGGGAGAAGAAGAGAGAAGCCACATTTTGAATTTCAATCCGCCAAGCACCTCGGTGAAATTTTCGGCACCGCTCCATATATTGTTTGAAAAAGAAGTGGCGGCGAGCGCCGAAAAGATCGCCGTAGTCACAGAAACTTCGCGACTTTCCTATGACTGGTTGAACAAAAAGGCCAATCAATTGGCCCATTATTTACGTCGACATTATCAAATACAAGCTGGAGACTTGGTTGGATTATCCGTTGGAAGAAGTGAAAATATCTTGATCGGCATTTTGGGGATATTAAAAACAGGCGCTGCCTATTTGCCCATTGACCGCAACTATCCCGATCATCGCAAACTTTATATAATTCGCGACAGCGGGGTGCGCTTGGTTCTCGCCGATGCAGCAACATGGATTGATGACAGTTGCCCTATTATTTTGTTGGATGATGCCGAGATCGGACTATGTGAATCAGTAAACACCGGAGTCGCGTCAGATTTATCTGATTTGGCATATGTTATTTATACTTCGGGTTCCACCGGCGATCCTAAAGGTGTTTTAATTGAACATCGGTCGGTACTTAACCTGATCCATTGGCTGGATGATGATTTTTACATGCAACAGCCGTCGCCTGTTCGGGCTATGCTGACGGCAAGCATCAACTTCGACGCTTCGGTTCAACAGTTGTTTTTGCCATTGATCAGGGGAGGAACATTGATTATCAGCAGCGAAGAAAGTAAAAAAGATCCTGCGCGGTTCGTCAACGATATGCTTGTAAACAAGGTCAATATCGTTGATGTTACGCCTTCGTTATTAACCCTGCTGATTCCTGAAATGGCCAGGGTGCAGCTCATCGACCTGAAGTATGTGCTGGTAGGCGGAGAGCCCATCACTGCCAAAACAGTCAAAGACTTTTATGAAGTGTGTACCGGCACTCAGTTGATCAATGTTTATGGACCCACAGAGGCTACAGTTGATTCTACATTTTGCAAACTTGAAAACAGCCTCAATAGATCTGTTACGATAGGCAAACCGCTTAAGAATGTTCAGGTCCACATTTTCAATTCCAACAAACAATTGGTGCCGATAGGGGCTTATGGTGAGCTTTATATTGGCGGTGCTTGTCTTGGCAGAGGCTATCTAAACAGGCCCGAGCTTACGCATGAGTGTTACGTGCCGCATCCGTTCATGCCAGGCTCGAAGTTGTATAAAACAGGCGACATCGGAAGATGGAACGCCGAAGGCGAATTGGAACTGCGTGGCCGAAACGACCGTCAGGTAAAAATAAGAGGATTCCGCATTGAACTTGGCGAAATCGAAAACATTCTTGTTCAGCATCCCGATGTTTCTGAAGGCTTCGTTAATGTCCAACAGGACGCTGACGGAACAGCGTCACTTGCTGCGTATTTTCATTGCGGCCAACACAACCTGTCAGTATCGGAGGTTAGGTCATTTTTGACAGCGCGGGTGCCGGCACACATGGTTCCTACCTATTTTGTTAGGTTAGACACAATTCCGTTGACGGCACATGGCAAGGTGGATTATAGACTGTTGCCCAGACCGCTGGAAGTTTTGTCCGGCCAGCAAGGTGGTGTGGCATTGAAGACCGAGCGGGAAATTCAATTAATGGATATCCTCAAAAATCAGTTAAGTATTGAACACATTGCAGACACCGATAATTTTTTCGACCTCGGCGGGCACTCGTTAAAAGCGATGAAGGTTGCGTCGCAGGTACAGAAAGAATTAGGCGTTGCGCTCGAGGTAAAACATATTTTTGAACATGCCATCATAGCAGATCTGCTCCGGTTGCTGAATACGTTGCCCAAGGTAGACGTTGTTGCCATTCCACCAATTGAAGAGCAGGATTATTATGGGCTGTCTAACGCGCAGAAGCAACTCTGGATTGCCAATCAACTTGCTGATTCCGACCTCGCTTACGTGATCCATGGAGCTTATGAGTGGACCGGGCCCTTAAATAAAGTTCTATTTTCAAAGTCTGTGGCTGAATTGATTTGCAGACACGAAATATTAAGAACATACTTCATAGACTTCGAGGGGGTCACGGCACAGCGGATCGCGGCGTTCGAGGCATTGGATTTCCGGGTTGAATACCTGCAGTCTAGCACGCCTGATGAGAAAAACCTTTCGGACCAGGTCAGTCAGCTTTGTTCCGCCCCGTTTGATCTGGCCTTCGCACCCCTGCTGCGGGTGTCGGTTATTTCTGTTACCAGTCGAAGACATATTTTGGTTTTTCAGATGCATCACATCATCGGCGACGGATGGTCAACAGAGATTCTTATGCGGCAATTGGTAATGTGCTACCAACATCAAATGACAGATGCAAACAATCGTGTTCATTACAAGGATTATGCCGCCTGGCAAAATAGTAAACTTGCTAGTGGTGCCCTGCGTGACGCCAGGAAATTCTGGCTTGATCATTTAAGGCCAGGAGCGGAGGGACTCGGTCCATTCATGTTGCCCACAACATCAGCAGGATCCGAAAAATACGAGCGGGGATCGGGCCTCGCAGTTCACAAAATGTCGCCGGCCCTTAGCGAGGATTTCAATGCTTTGAGCCGTCGCCTTGGCGTCAGCCCCTTTATGGTTTTTTTGTCAGCCCTTTATGCATTGTGCTACAGGATCACGGGCAAAAATGAAATTATCATCGGTATACCATCTGCCAACCGGGATCATGCTAATGTTCGTGACCAGGTAGGTTTTTTTGTTAATACAATTCCATCAAAGCGTATTGTGTCCGGAGAAACGGAATTCAGAGGCATTGTTGATCAAGTAAAACAACATCTGCTCAGCGCATCACGATACCAGGATTATCCTTTGAATGTTATGATCGAAGACCTGGGACTACAGGAAAAACACACACTGTTTAATGTCATCGCTCTTTATGTGGATAAACAAACACTGAACGATACCGGATCGATAATTCAGGATGTTACTCTTAAAGAATTTGATTTGAATACGGATGGGGTTCACAAGTTCGATTGGCAATTTTTGTTTTCACAGCAGGCCGATAGTATCACATTGTCGGTCGAATACAACCGGGAAAAAATATATGGGGATCACGCCAATTGTCTGCTTCGCTATCTGAACATGATCATCGAACAGATAATAGTCAAAGAAGATGTGACCATCGGAATGTTGGACCTGGACGACGGCAACGATCAGCGCGTTGAGCATTCCGCCAAAGTTGATGCTTTTGATTTTGATTTTTGAATTTCTAGCAGTGTATGGATAAAACTAAATTTACCGGTCACAAATTTAAAGCCCACCACGACTTCTGGAGCAGTCACCAGAGCTCACATGCCGGAGGATTTAGTTGTAAACAAAACGCGGCTCATGGACATTCGAGCTATGAACGACGCGAGATCGCGATTAGCGGTGAGCGCGCCAGCAGACTCGAGCGCCTGAGCAAAGGCAAAGACATGGGATATTTTATTCTCATACTTAGCGCTGTAAGTTTGCTATTCCGGAAATTCACAAACGATCGTCACATCACCATCCATACACCATGCTGCAAGTTTGAGCCGGCTGGTCAGGACGTAACCATCGTGCCGTTATTATTGAAAGTTCCTGATCAGGTCTCCTTGAAAGAATATTTAAACGACGTCAAGTTCGCCGTTCAGCAATGTTATCGATATCAGGAACTGCCGGTCCTCAATTTTGAATCGCCACTGACGGACGTCTATGCTTCTGATATTTATGTTTCTTTCCATGAGATTCATACGATTTCCCAATCGGAAGCTCAATATGATCTGACGATCGAGATACAGAAATGGCAGGGTGAATTCAAACTGGTGGCCAGCTTCCGGGACGGAGCATTTACGGATGAGTTTATACGATGGTGGTGCGAAAAGTTTGAAGTGCTGGCGGACCAAATTAACGACCTTGAGCAGAGCACAGCTTCCCT
The DNA here is from genome assembly GCA_049324355.1 of Bacteroidota bacterium. Classification (GTDB taxonomy): domain Bacteria; phylum Bacteroidota; class Bacteroidia; order Cytophagales; family Cyclobacteriaceae; genus Chryseosolibacter. The sequence goes on along the minus strand of JBMOKS010000345.1, from coordinate 9,662 downwards.
TGAGTTGCTTGATGACGATGAAAAACAACAACTGCTTTCATTTGGAAGAAACGAAAAAGTTTTTCAACAAACATTCAGACGACTCCAGGAAATTCTCGAACACACCGCTCGCCAGCACCCGCACGCCATTGCCCTTGTCAATGAAGATGAACACATTTCCTATGATGAACTAAATCGGCGGGTTGGCCAATTAAGTAAGATCTTAAAGACAAAGTATCAAATATGCTCCGGAGATCGGGTAGGGATATTATTGGATAATAAAACGGATTACATTCTGGCGATACTGGCGGTGTTGACCGCGGGCGCTACTTATGTACCCGTTGATCCTTTGAATCCGGTAAAGGTTATTGAGTTCATACTGAAAGATGCATCTATATCCCTGTTGATAAGCGAGGATAATTTTATTTCAAAACTTACGATTACCGGGCAGACGCTAATCATGAGCCGGGAGCGTTGTGATATCATGAACACTACGTCTGGGGCTGGTGACTCGCACGACGTTGTCGATGGAGCTGAACAAGCTTATATCATTTACACATCGGGTACATCGGGTAAGCCAAAAGGCGTGATCGTATCGCATCGAGGTGTTATCAATACGCTACTGGGGCTGGCTCAGTGGCTGCCTTTATCAGAAGGCGCAAGGTTCAACTTTACAACTTCGTTTGCCTTCGACGCCTCGTTA
>JBMOKS010000345.1:0-8954 GCA_049324355.1 Bacteroidota bacterium | reverse complement strand
TGCGTCGCGGCACGTTGTTTATTGGCGGCGAGTTGCACGATGTGGGCGGAATCGCAGCTCATATACACAGAGATAAGATCAATGTGATGCACGCCACGCCGACACTGTGGCGTGAAGTACTTAAGGCTGAAGCTCAATCGTTAAGAAGTTTATGCTGTATTTCATCAGGAGGCGAAAAACTTTCCGCTGCCCTGGCAAGCCAATTAAGCGGCTCGTTAAAGCAAGATGTTTATAATCTCTATGGCCCGACTGAAACGTGTATCAATGCTGCCGGCTATCGCGTCATCGGGTTTGATACCGATCCGCCGATAGGTAGACCGCTACCGAATGTAGAGCTTTATATTTTGGATGATGATTTAAACCTCATGCCAATGGGGGCAGTGGGAGAGATCTGTGTTTCAGGTGTTGGACTGGCTGATGGCTATATCGATGACAAACTAACGTCGCGACGATTTGTCGACAATCCTTACAACAACAACTTTAAGTTGTATCGTACCGGCGACCTTGGACGCTGGACCGCATCAGGTGAAATTGTTTACCTCGGCAGAAAAGACGCACAGGTAAAAATCAATGGCTATAGGTTGGAGCTGGCTGCCGTTGAAAGTACAATCAGGCAAATAGAAGGTATAGACGAAGTTATTGTATTTACCCAATCAGGAAGTGATAACCGAGACGAGCTTGTAAGTTATTATACCGGAAGAGCTGACAGAAAACTTATACGCGAAACTTTATCGGAAGAACTGCCTTATTACATGATCCCATCGGTGATCGTGAAAGTGGCGCATGTGCCCATGCTGCCGAGCGGCAAAGTAGATCGTGTCGCACTGAGAAACCTGGCGTCTTCGGGAGCATCAGGCGACCTCGTTCTGCCCACAACACCCACTCAACAGATGTTGGTTGCCACACTTCAAGCTTTATTGCAGGTTGAGGCAATTAGTATTCACCACGACTTTTTCCAGATCGGCGGCAATAGTATCAAGGCCATTAAACTTGCACACGAGATCAAGAAACTGTGGAAGGTAACCATTGGATTGAGAGACATATTTAAATTTCCGGTTATCGAGAAGTTGGCCGAGATGATCGATTTGGGTACCTGCGAGCCTGCCGAACCGGTATTCATTACGGCGCTTCCCGCAGCAGAAGGTTATGATTTGTCATACGGTCAACAACGGCAGTGGATTGTAGACCAAAATCCGCTGGAGCACAAGGCCTACACGATGTCCGGTCTTTTGCAAATAGACGGGCCGTTGAATAGCGAACTGGTTTGTAGGGTTTTCGAAATATTGGTCCATCGCCACGAAAGCCTTCGCACTACATTTGGTTTTGGCCATGGCCGTTTGCAGCAAAGAATTACGCCGGCGTGCGATGCAAGCTTCATCATGAGCAAAGTTGATTTGCAAGGAAGCTCAGATATCGATGTTGTTATGACCAAAACTATTCAGGATTTAGAAGATTCCGGCTTCGATCTGCAGAACGGCCCGCTGGTTAAAGTGCTCCTGTTTCAATTGTCACCCAGCTCGTACCGACTTTTCATCTCTCTGGACCATATTATTTCCGACGGCTGGTCAATGCAGGTTCTCATCCGTGAGTTCATGATATTGTATGAGTCGCTTCAACATGGCAGAACTTCACCGTTGCCCAACCTGGAGATTCACTATAAAGATTTTGCACATTGGCAGAACCAAAAGCTTAACGATCCGGCGCAGCTGACTCAATGGAAAACGTTTTGGACTTCCGAGTTTAGCGGCGCTTTGCCAGTTATTGATTTACCGACTTCGTTTGTCAGGCCGAAACAAAAATCATTCAAGGGCGCTGTCGTGCGTTCTTCGTTCGAGGGAGAAACGTTTCAGCGCATCAAAGCATACTGCCGGGACAAGCAGATTACACCTTATGTATTTTTTCTGGCAGCCCTGAATCATTTCCTTCATCGCATCACCGGACAAACCGATCTCATCGTTGGGACCGGGGCTTCGGGCAGAACTCATCCCGTGCTGCAAGATCAGGTAGGGCTTTATGCCAACATCATTCCGATACGGACTCGATGGATGGCCTGGCCAGACTTCGATACGTTGGTGCTGCAAACGAAACATAAGGTAATAGAATGCCTTCATCACCAGGAATATCCCTTCCTGAAATTGTTGGAAGACCTCGACCTCAGTTGGGAGAAAAACCGGTCGCCTTTGTTTGACGTGATGCTGATGGTGCAGGAGAGTAGCGTCGAAAAATTCAGAATAGAGGGGCTACAAATATCTGAAGTTGACCTGCCCACGCAGAGCAGTCTGTTTGATATGTACTTTAATATAGTAGAGCATCATCAGGCGTTTGACATTTTCATCAACTATGATACGGCTTTATTTGCGAAAGCAGATGCCGGATATTTGCATCAAGAATTCATTGATGTGATCGTTCGCGCGGTCGATCTCTCGGGTCAACAATATTTCTCAACGAGTAGAAAGGTGCAGCCGCGTTTGAATTCCGCTGTGATATTCAACGATCACTTGCAGGTGACGCGTCCCGCCGAAGTGGGAAGAGTTTTTATTCCAGTCGACGCGATCCATCACAACGATGCTGAAACTTTCGGTGTTGCCGTAGAAATTAATGGAACGGAATACATCGAAACTACAATGCTGGGCCGCTACCGGTTTGACGGAAACCTCGAGATTCTTTCGGCGAATCCTGACTTTTTGACGGCCGACGAAACGTGGTGGTCCACCCGGGAATTCGAAAGTTCAATTTGCACTTTAGGCCATCTTCGGGATTGCAAACTGATAAATCAGCTGGTGCATGGTGTGCGTGAGACGGTGGTCCATCTGGCTTCACAACATTTTACGGATGACGATATCTTGCGCGAAAAATTGGCGGAAAGTCTGCCGTTGTCTGTGGTCAAAAAGTTGATTTTCAATGATGTACCACTGCTACCGTACCTTCCGGATGGGACTGTGGATATCGAATCGCTTGCCACCATGCCGCTACTTTCCAATCGCATGGCGTCTGAGCTCAACCATGTCCCGGAGATAGATTCCTCGATAGAGAAGGTGACGGTGCTGGCTGTAAATCGTGCCTTAGAGCCATTGCCGATCCACTTACAGGATGTGCAATCAACGCACGCGATCCGTATCGCGACCGATAAGCCGTTAACAGGATCAGGCGGCGCTAACATGACTAACGGCGACCCGGCATACGTTCATGGTGGAATTTTACAAAAGGAAGGGCAGGCCTGTTCATTGCAAGAGGCACTGATCCATATAGCATCTGCACAGCCGGAGAAAGGAATATATATTGTGGATAATGCCAACGAAGATGTCTTCCTCAGTTATCCTGAGCTGCTGGAGCAGGCGTCGTCGATCGCTGGCGGGCTACGAGGCGCCGGATTAAAACCAAGGTCGCCGGTGCTACTTCAATTCAACAGACTCCAAAATATTTTTTCTGCCTTCTGGGGATGTCTGATGGGTGACTTCATTCCCGTGATCGTCGCAAGGCCGGACTCGTTTGATAAAAAAGGGATGGTTCTCGATAAGGTCCATAGCGCATGGAGCTTATTGAAAAAACCATGCATTGTTACGGATGAACCTGATGGTGTGGAAAATATGGCCCAGGTATACGAAGATGAAGCGGGGCTGTTTGTACTCGATATAAGAAATCTGTTGGAAGAATCAAATCCATATTATCTGGAGAAAGCTGCTCCGCACGATGTTGCATTCTATCAGCTTACCTCAGGCAGCACCGGTGCCTCCAAGTGTATACCAGAAACACATATTGCCATCATCGAGCACGTGCTTGGCGCCAAATCCTTTAATCAGCTCGACGCTTCTAATATTTCTCTGAACTGGATGCCCATGGATCATGTGGGGGCGATCCTGACCTATCACATCAAAAGTGTTTATCTGGGGGCAGACCAGGTACAGATGCGAACAGAACTGGTATTGGAAAATCCGCTGCTGTGGCTGTCATATCTCGATAAGTACAAAGTAACCCATACATGGTCGCCCAACTTCGGTTACAGGCTTGTCGTCAATGCGCTAAAAGAGAACGAGCATCCGAAGTATGACCTTTCATCCATGCGGCATTTTCTCAACGGCGGCGAGCAGGTCACGATGGGTGTAGTAAAGGAATTCCTAGAATTGACAGAGGATTTTACGCTGGGACGATATTGTATTCAGCCTGCTTTTGGCATGGCCGAAGTTGCCACGGCGTTCATTTACAACAACAGTTTCAGTGAGCAGAGTATTCTTTGGATTAAGAACGAATCCCTCAACGACCTGCTGGAGATCAGGTCTCATGAAGACGAACACTGTACTTCCTTCATCGAATTGGGCCCTCCCGTTCCGGGTGTGGAGATCAGGATCACCGACGAAGAGAATCGTGTGTTGCCCGAAAGAAAGATAGGTCGCTTTCAGATCCGCGGCAACAGCGTCATGCCCGGATATCTGAATAACGAAAAAGCCAACGCAGAATCGTTTGTAGGAGATGGCTGGTTCAATTCCGGCGATCTGGGATTTATACACAACGGAAAACTCACCATTACCGGCCGCGAAAAAGAAATGATCATTATTCGGGGTAATAATTTTTATTGCTTCGAGATCGAGGATTTTGTCGGAAAGATAGAAGGTGTGACACCAACCTACGTGGCGGCCTGTTCGCTGAAACAAGAGAGCTCAGACACCGAAGGATTTACGATCTTTTATGTTCCATCTTCTGAAAATGAGTTTTTGGATTTTGAGCTGATGGAAAGAATAAGATTGGCGGTGGCGTTCAATTTTAAAATCAACCCTGAATACGTTATCCCTTGCGACAAAACATCATTCCCTAAAACGACCAGTGGAAAGATTCAGCGCGCACGCTTGCAAAAGATATTTCACGACGGGGGCTTCAACGACATCGTTAAGCAAATAGATCTGAAGTTCAGGAACGAAAAGACAATTTTGCCGAACTGGTTCTACGAGAAAGTATGGATTCGCAAAAACCTGCCGTGTACCCCGAGGCGGATCGATGGCAAGACACTGCTGCTATTCTTGAATGATGATCAGCAGATTAGATGGTGGAGAACAAAATACGCGTTGGATGCCGTATTTGTAAAACCCGCGCAGGCTTTTAGCCGTGAGGCCGCCGATGTTTTTGCTGTCAGACCGGCGTGCAAAGATGATTACATAGTGATGTTCGGGCAGTTGCAGGCCAGTGTTAAATTCGTAACCCACATTGTGCACGCCTGGAATTTTAACGAAGTAGAAAACTCCTTCGCTGAGATGATACTGGAGAAGGATTTTGACCGGGGAATCTTTAGTGTCTTGAATTGCCTTCAAGCACAGTCGCTGTCGCATGAAACAAAATTTCTAGTAGTGACCTCGGGCGGAATGGCGGTACGTTCAACCGATCAGCTTCATGCAGGGAAAGGAACTCTTCCAGGCTTCATTAAGTCTGCGGCCCGCGAATCGTCACAGATTAAATTTTGTCAACTCGACATCTCATATCCTGACGCAGCATGGCCCGAAAAAGTATACCACGAACTTTTTAATCCACATCAGGATGGCGAAGTGGCCTATCGCCAGGAGAAACGTTACATCAGCCGGCTCAGACAATACGTTCCCACATCACATCAGCATGAGCACCCTATCAGATTTGACCGGGGAGGACTGTACTTGATCGCCGGCGGACTTGGCCGGATCGGACAAAAGATCGCTGCTCATCTTATTGGTAAATTCAACGCCAGGCTTTTACTTGTTGGGTGTACCGACATCCATCAGCAGTCGGATGACCCGAAGATCATAGCGCGCAGGAAAGCATATGACGCGCTGAAAAAATTATCGCCGGATGTCGCGTATGAGTCCATCGACTTGAGAGACACTCAAAACCTTTGTTCCTGGATTGAAAAAATGGAAATGCAAAAGAACACTAAACTGTCGGGTATCCTTCATGTGGCCGGGGTTGTGGAAGACATCGATATTCATCTGCAAGACATCAATAAAAATCTTTTTGTGAATCTGAGCCGGGAAGATGTTTTGAAAATGTACCAGGCAAAAGTTTTTGGTACATGCTCTTTGCTGCGGCTAATGCCGGCGCGACCGCAAGCTATGTTTGTCACGTTCTCGTCGGCATTGTCTTATTTTGGAGGCGCTTCGGCCAGTGCGTATGCTTCTGCCGGAAGTTTCCAGGACGCCCTCATGCTGAACTATAAGAAACACTATCCCAATATCCAGACCATCAATTGGACCCAATGGAATACATCCGGCGTAGCCGATGCGGGGTCTGAGCTCATTCAGCAGAAGGGATTTGTAGCCATCTCTCATCAGCAGGCTCTAAAATCGCTGACGGTGAGCCTGAACTCCGGCAAGGCACAAATGCTGGTTGGCCCCGATCTGAAAAACGAACAAATTCTATCTGAAATAGACGGTGCGGCCATTAAAAAGGAACTCCGGGTATATTATACCTCGAAAAACCATTCTTCAGACGAAACTCGCGAACAATTGTCCGCTATTGTCGCCACCTATCAGCCTGCGTCAGGCAGGCGGTTCGAGCTGCAGATCATCGAAGAGCAGAACCTTCCTGTGGATGAGCGGGACAGAGTAATAAAAGTCGATCTTTATCTGAAAAGAAATTTGCAAAGCAGTAGCAAGGCCATTCATCCGCAGACGGCGATTCAGAAAGTTATATCCGCCATTTGGAGGAGTGTTCTGGGATTGGAGCAACTGGACATCACGACGAGCTTTTTTGCCGTGGGGGGTGATTCGTTAAAAGCAACACAGATATTGGCGCGTATCAGGCAAAACCTTCACGTGCAAATTGAATTGAAAGATATTTTCGAGAATCCGAGCATACTGAAACTTTCTCATGTCATCTAAAACGCCGCAGCCATGGGGGAGACTATCAGACGCGCTGGTGAAAAAGATCATTATGAGGTATCACATGCGCAAAAACGCCTGTGGATTGCCGCCCAGACCGATCGCAACGACACCTCTTACAATATTTTTGGTGCTTATGGCATGGAAGGCGATTTAGACGTGTCCGTCCTCGAAAAAAGCCTCACAGCATTTATTCGCCGTCACGAAATAACCCGAACCAATATTATTACTGTCAACGGCGAGCCCAGACAAATTATCCGCGATTGGGAGTCTAGAGCGTTTAAGGTAGAGGTTGTTGATATTGAATGTGAGGCAGAGATTGGTAAGTACTGCCAAATAGAGTTTGAACAACAATTCAATCTCGAAAAAGATCTTTTGCTGAAGGCGAAATTGTTGCGGAGCAATTCCAGGAAACACTTTCTGTTATTCACCATGCACCACATCATTTCTGACGCGTGGTCGTTGACGATCCTGGCAAAAGAAGTTATAACACTTTATGAGAGTTTCAAGAACAACGTGCCTATGCTGCCGTTGCAGCCACTGGCCATTCAATACAAGGATTACGCGGAATGGCACAATGCTCAGCTGCGCAACGGTGCTTTGCAAACACATCGAGAATACTGGTCACGCAGGTTTAAAGACAAGATCCCATCGATGGATTTTCCTACCGATTTTGAGCGGCCCGCAGAAAGAACGTTGAACGGAGATTCGGTTTATGGCAAGATCGATCAGCCTTTATTTGGGGAATTAAAGCTACAGAGCACCCGCTACGAGACCAGTATTTTTACGATGATGATCGCCGCCGTAAGTTCCTTGTTTTATCGCTACACCGGCCAGGGGGACATCGTCTTTAAAACGCCTGTTTCAGGTAGAACTGAAAAGGCGATGGAGGATCAGATCGGGTTCTATATCAATACTTTGCCTCTTTATACACGGATACGGGAGGGAATGACTTTTACGGAGCTGCTCGCGGAAGTGAAAAGAGAAACGGTAGAGTCATTCACTCACCAAACGTACCCGATAGACGACCTGATCGAATATTTTAAAATAAAAAAAATTGATGGCAGGTCTCCTTTATCCGATATAGTTATCCTATATTTAAATTCCAGCAGCCATTCGGATCCGTTGGATAAAATGGTTGACGTTAAGATCTCAGAAGTTGATTTAAATACACGAATTAATAAATTTGACCTCCGGATAGTTTTCGGAGAGACACCAGAAGCACTAAACGTTAAAATAGATTATAATATTGACCTTTATAAAAAGGCCACAATAGAACTCTTATTATCCAGGTTGACCCGGATCGTGGAAGTTTTTACGCGTAATCCCATAGAAAGGATTGACCAGATAGAATTTACTATCGACAACAGTAGGCAAACTATTGTCGAACAGGGTGAGTATGCGCAAGCATTCAGCGGATTTAATTTTAATTAACTGTTAATTATATGTTATACTCAGATTTACAGAAAGAGCACCCAGGCGCTTATGATGTTGTAATTTGTGGTGGCGGTTTGGCTGGATTGATGATGGCCAGGCAACTCAAACTTACTTTTCCTGATATCGAGCTTCTCTTGCTGGAGAAAAGAACGTTTCCTTTGCCGGAAGAAAAATTTAAGGTTGGCGAGTCCACTGTGGAAGCATCTGCCTTTTACCTGGGTGAAACTTTGAAGCTTCAGGATTATTTTAAGAACAATCAGTTTACCAAACTCGGCTTCAGGTACTTCACCGGAGACTCCTCTAAGAATCTGAACGAGCGTCCGGAAATCGGCCTTTCGCAATTTGCAGCTTACGATACCTTTCAGATCAACCGCCCCTTGCTCGAAACCGATCTGTTTACGATGAACGAACTGGCGGGTATCCAACAATTCACCAACATCATGGTGCAGGATATCATCATCGGGAAAAACAAATGTCACCAGATAAAATTCAAAGACGTTGGCACGGGCGAAGAAAAAGAGGCTTATGCCAAATGGGTGATTGACGCTATGGGCAGACGTTGCCTCATCCAGCGGAAGCATGATACGCACGTGAAAGCCACCAATGCACATAGTTCCAGTTGGTTTTGGATCAAAGACCGCATAGACATCGATGACATTGTGTCGCGTTCACATAAGGGCT
>JBMOKS010000344.1:0-16849 GCA_049324355.1 Bacteroidota bacterium | reverse complement strand
TACGAGGGACTGTTCTTACAAACAGGTCGCCCCGCTGGGGCTTTCTACTGTGTCCTCTACGAGGACTGTTCTTACAAACAGGTCGCCCCGCTGGGCTTCAACAGGTCCCGCAGGACTTTTGTGCCTCCTACGGAGACTTCGAATTTCAAGTTATAGTTTTATTTCGACGGTGGTGCCTTCGGGTAACGTTTTGTTGTAAACTTTTTTTCCGTTGGATATCACGGTCACGCGAAGTTTGTTTTTCTCCCGGCTTACTTCGAGGTCGAAAACGTTTTCGAAGGCATAAATTTTTCTTAGCGACATAGTGTTCCATCCTTCCGGCAAATGCGGTGTCGTGCGGAATGAACTCAAACCTGTTGGCCGGATGCCGAATAAACCTTCGGTGAAGATGCGGCAATACAAGCCGCTTTCTGCTGAAAGATGCCGCTGATTTCCTTCCGGATAGGCTTCTACCGGATAAGGAACATGTTCGCCCAGCAATCTTCGGTTGGAGTAATATTGTAAATACGTCAAAGCTTTCTCTTTTTCTCCGGCTGCAAACACGCCGCGCAAAGCATAAAGCGTTGAGCGATCCCAGAAAGTTTCTTTACCAGCTTGTGTTGCCAGACCATCGTTTGTCCAGAGGCGCGGCGAAAAAAGCGCGTCGATCGTCGCTTGCTTTCGGTCGAAAATATCCACCGTGAGTGGAATGCAGATCCAGGCGCGCAATACATCATTACCTTCGTAGTAGCGGTATGTATTGAAGCCTTCGACCGGGGCACCAAAATGTTTTTCGATCGCCACCTTGAGATCGTCGGCTTGCTTGGCGTACGTCGCCAGCGTCGACGACGGCTTTCCTAATTCCCTGCCTAAGTAAACGGCAGAACGTAAAGCATCATAGTAAAGAGATGAAGTGCACAGGTTTGCGTCGCCAGCCGGGAACCTTCGTTCGAGTTCATCAGAATCGGAAGCTACAACGCCCTGGCTGTTAATTTTTCTTCTGCAAAACTCGAGGCACCACTCAATCAGTGGCCAAAGTTCTTCGGCTGTTTTTTTATTGCCCAACGCTAAAGCAAAACGAGCCGCGCCATAGGCGATCATGGCGCCATCGCCGCGGTCGCCTGCGCCATGCCAGGTGCCTTCGCCTTCAGAGATAATGGAGCTTGGAATGGGCTTATAGTCCGGGTTCATAAAACGCGCGAAATGTTTATAAGCGTTGAGCGAGGCGTCGTTACCAATGTCGTAGCCCAGAAACGGAAAAAATGGACCGATGTATTCGGCCTGATCGTTGGCCCAAATGGCGGCATAGTAAGTTCCTCCCCCAGGTCCATGCATCAATCCGCCTTTCGTGCGATAGATACTTTCGGCACTTCGGATCTTCGCGAATGAAAATGCTCTGTTCAATAGTTCGTCGGGTGTTTCCAAGATCAAATTATCCCGCCACCATGCGACACGATCCTTTCGTTGCTGCTTTTCGCTGGTAAGATCGGGCGTTGAAAGATCGTCGCTCTTTTTGTGCGCGTAGAAAATCGCGCCAAACGAAATACTTTTTCCGGAATCCAACAAAAACGATCCGCCACCAATCGATTTTGCTGCGAAGGTATAAGACCCATAAATTCCTTTTGCTGAATCTGTGTGATAAGTGTTACTGTACTCCGGCACTTCCACCAGCATCGGCTTGCCGGATTTATTTTTGAGTTGATATTCTTCGAAATACACCGGGAGCGTGGGCGAGGGAAACATCGTTCTTGAGCATTCAAGACCTGGTTCAAAAACACTTTTTACGGTGATAAGCCCATCAAGCCTGATTTCATATACTTTTTCGCCCGATAATACTTTTTCGTTGACATTGATGGTTTTGATAATGTCCCAGTCAAACGTGCGCAGCAGGTTGGCGCGTGTTTTATTCGGATAACTTCTCAGCATCGGCCAAACCAATGTGCGGTGTATGGCAAACGTGCCATCCTCCTTAACACCGTACCGTATGATAGACGATATTTTTTCACCGCTCATTTCAATATGGTCTTCATGAGGAAGCCGTGAATCAACAATCCATGATAGAGAGCCGTCGGTGTTCATCTTCCAGCGATTGGCCGAGCCAGGGTTTTGACCACGGCCATTTATTTTTACCGCTAAAAGAAAAATAAAAAGTATCGTAAGGGTTTTCCAGGCATGCATATGTCTTGATTAATATATTGAATGAAGAAAATTGGAAAAAAAGTGTAAAGTAGTGGTGGATAAATCGTTCATTAAAGGATAAAATCGGAAAAGGATATGGTAGTTCTGTATCTTTCACGTCAAACGATAAATTGAATATGATGAAAAAATATTCTTGGTACTGTCTCCTTTTAATGGTCGTATTGTTTGGCTTCATGCCCTACGATCAGCAAGGCCCACTGGAGGACGATGAAGTTACGCTGACATTGCCTGAAGGTTTTCAGGCTTCGGTTGTTGTACCTGAGTTGGGGAGGAATCGCCATTTGGTGGTGAACGGCAATGGCGACATCTATGTAAAGCTCGACCGGCTGAAAGACGGAAAAGGTATCATCGTACTTCGCGATACTAACGGTGATCATATACCCGAGGTCGTAAAAAGTTTCGGCGAATATACCGGCACGGGCATTGCCATTAAAAATGGTTATCTGTATGCTTCTTCTAACGAGCAGGTGTTCCGTTACAAGTTCAATGATAATAACGAGCTCGTCGATACTGACAATCCTGAAGTTATTGTTACAGGATTGGTGGCCGGCAGACAGCACGGAACAAAGTCTATCGCGCTGGATAATGCGGGCAATATCTATGTCAACATTGGTGCGCCTTCCAATTCGTGTCAGGTTAATGATCGTGCAAAAGAGTCTCCGGGCCAGGATCCTTGCCCGATCTTAGAACAAGCCGGCGGTATCTGGCAATTCAAGGCCGACAAAAAAGATCAGTCTTATGCAGCAGGTGTGAAATATGCCACCGGTATTCGAAATGTGGTTGGCCTTGACTGGAACGTGACGCTGAACGAACTTTATGCCATGCAGCATGGCCGTGATCAGTTGAACCAATTATTTCCGGGTCTTTACGACGAAAAACAAAATGCAGAACTCCCGGCAGAAGAATTGATGCTGGTTAAAAAAGGATCGAACTTCGGCTGGCCTTATTGCTACTACGACCAGTTCCAGCAAAAGAAAATACTTGCTCCCGAATATGGTGGCGATGGCAAAAAGCAAGAGCGATGTGAAGGTGTCGACAAACCGGTTGTAGCTTTTCCGGGTCACTGGGCTCCGAATGCATTACTTTTTTATACAGGCAATATGTTTCCGGATAAATATAAAAACGGAGCCCTGATTGCTTTTCATGGATCGTGGAACCGTGCACCGCTTGAACAGCAGGGATATAAGGTAGTGTTTGTGCCGTTTAAAAATGGAAGGCCCAGTGGCGACTGGGAAGTATTTGCGGATGGTTTTCTCGGCTCACCTTCGATCAAATCACCGCGCGAAGCCAAAACAAGACCGTGCGGCCTCGCGCAAGGACCTGACGGCGCTTTATATATATCTGATTCCGTAAAAGGAAGGATCTGGAAAATTACTTATGCTAAAAAATAAATTATTCATGAAAACAGCACTCGTGCTGCTGATCTTTGTATTCGCAGGTTATCTGTCACTTCACGCTCAATCCGGTGCGGCGATGAAAGCTTCACTGGAAAGAGGCAAAGCCCTATATGAACAATACTGCCTGGTTTGCCATCAGGCCGATGGCTCGGGTGTGCAGAACCTGAATCCACCGTTGATCAAAACTAAATGGGTACAAGGTGATAAAAGTGAATTGATCAGGATCATCTTAAAAGGACTCGACACCGAGATCGAAGTTGATGGTGATATCTACAATAATGTTATGCCACCGGTAGATTATCTGTCTGATCAGGAGATTGCCGATGTGCTTACTTATGTTCGTAACAATTTTTCCAACAAAGCCAGCGCCATAACGGCGGTTGAAGTGAAAACATTGCGCGCAAAGCTGCTGAAGTAATACTCATTCTTGACGATATATGTTGTACGGGAGATTTCCCTTAAATTAGGACGTGGCAATACAGGCAGTCTTATTCGACGTCATTGGCACGACGGTGAAAGAAACCGATCCGCAGATGATCAACCATTGTTTTCAACAAGCTTTTGTTGATCACCATATCGAGGTTGATCCACGCATATTGTCCGACAATCGGGGGAGGGATAAAAAGGAAGTCATTCAATCGATCGTTGAAAGTAACAGCCTTCCGCTGACGAATGTCGATAGTGTGTACTGGTCGTTCAAACAGTTGTTTATTGCACGAATTAATGAATTCAAAGCCAACGACGGTGCCGAAGAAATGTTTTCGTTCCTGCGTCAACACCACGTAATGATCGGGCTCGGTACCGGGTTGCCGAGAGATCTGTTCGAAAAAGTGCTTTCACATTTGGGGTGGAATAAGATTATGTTTGACTATATCGGCATTGGCGCCGAATTGAAGGGAACACGCCCTGATCCTGCTATGATCATCGACATGATGAGTAAACTGAACCTTTCCGACTCCCGAAGATTTTTAAAGGTAGGGGATACAAGAGCAGATATTCAGGAGGGTAGAAATGCGGGTACACTCACGGTGGCGATCTTGTCAGGCACGCAAGACCAAGCCATGCTGGAAAAAGAGAAACCTGACTACCTGATCAATCATTTATTGGATCTTAAAAAGATCTTTTGACTTGTTCCACGTCCAACGAATTACCTACAGAATATAAAAGAAAAGTGGTTCTCGCTTTTCAGCTAAAACCACCTTCGATTTTTAAATGCTACCGTTGATATTTCTCAATCCTATTGCCCGGCCAGCGGATTGTTCTGGAGTTCTACGTCCGGCAAAGCGAACATGGTCTTAGTCGGTGTTGGTTTCCGGTTAGCGTTCTTGATCAACCCACGCACCTCGGTGATGAGTGTCGTTGCCCTTCCGGTACGCACCATGTCGAACCAACGTTTGGCTTCTGCCATAAATTCATAACCGCGCTCGCGAAACACCATATCGTCAAATTGTTGCTGGGTCAATCCTTCTGGGAGATCAGCAGCAGCGCTCACGTTATTGATGCTCACGCCGTAGCCGCGTCTTCTTACCTTGTTGATGGCGTCGTAGGCGGCGGCAGTTGGGCCATTTACTTTGTTTTCGGCTTCGGCAAAGATCAGGAGCACATCGGCGTAGCGGTAAAAATAGAAGTCGTTTCCGTTGCCGGTGTCTTGTGGTGCTGCCGGATCTTTGTACTTCCCGAAACGAAGGTCATAAATATCTTTTTCAATCTCGGCGTTCACTGTCACGCCGTTGATCACGTAAGTGTTGTACAGGTTAAAACGCTTCCGAAGGTCGTTCGGGTCCCAACCGCTGATCAGCGGCGCTGCAGATATAGCTCCGCCGAACTTGTTTCCGCTCACTGAGAAGCCCGCAGCTTTTGCCTTCGAATCGGCGTAGTACGACGCCAAGAACATTCCCTGTGCAATTACCTGGGAGAATTTGAGCGAGAAAACGTCTTCTTTGTTGGTAGGCAGCGTTGGCGAATAAAGTGTTTCAAGCGACGTTTCCAGATCATAGCCGTAAGTGGCTTTGTTAGTCATTACCTCAAGGGATTTGGACCGGGCGTTTTGAAAATCTCCACGCGTTAAGTAAACATCGGCCAAGGCTACTTTAGCTGCGCCCTGGGTTGCACGGCCAGCTTGGGCAGCGGGTACAATGGCCGGAAGAACACCTTCTGCGAACTGCAGGTCTGATATGATCTGCGCGTAGATATCGTCTGTCGAAGAAAGCGGGAGCGCGGTATCATCTGAATTGGCAATGGGCTGAAGTCTCAAAGGTACTTTACCCCATACACGTACGGCAAAATAGTAACATAGCGCCCTCACAAAACGCGCTTCTCCATAACCTCTGTTCTTCTGATCTTCCGTAAGGTTCTTGTCTATGTCCAAAGCAGCGATCAGCAGGTTGGCACGACCTATGGCCTCATACAAGGTGGTCCAGGGTTGGCCCATGGAGTTGGGTGCGTTCATCACATTGTTGTAATTGCTCCAGTTCACCTGGCTCGGACCGCCATCGGCATATTCGGCCATGAGTTCAAAACCTAATCCCACGGTTGATTCCCACAGTCGTCCGCGACTGCGGGTCATGGGTTCATATACGCCCGTGATCGTTTGTTCCAGCAACACCGGATTCAATTCACCCAGCACCACCTGTGCTTTGGGTTTTTCTTCCAGCAGGTCGTCACACCCGCCGATGGTAAGCGACATCATGATCAGGGTGAGCAATGTATAATGTAAGTTGTATCGTTTCATAGACAGTTAATGTTAGAATGTTATGCCGAAGCCCAACGTATAAGTTTTGCAGGCAGGATAGGCGCCGAGGTCCACGCCCTGTCTGCGATCGTTTCCATTGAAGGTATTTACCTCCGGATCGAAGCCCGAGTAGTCAGTAAACGTCACCAGATTTTGTCCGCTGAAGTAGATGTTTAATCCTTTCACCGTGCGGCTGTCGCGCAGGTTAAAGTTATAGTCAATTCGGATATTCCGGAGCCGGAAGTAATCGCCACTCTCCATAAATCGCGATGACCTCAGGTGACGGTTGGCGATCGCCAGACTTGGATTAGGATAAAACTCTTGGGCTGCCGCCAGCTTATTAAACTGATTGGGAATCGTCGGGCTGGTCAGTTCAAACAGCGCCACATTGTTCACCAACGAACCACTAATGCCTTGCCACATGGTGGTGAACGTAAAACGTTTGAACTTCAACGACGTGTTGATACCATAGTAAAGATCCGGATAGGGGCTTCCGAGTATCTGGTTATCAAGTGCATTGATAATATCGGCCCCGGTAACAGGATCGGTGTCGCCGTTTACATTTTCATGGATGGGCAATCCGTTCTCATCGACGCCGATAAATTTCGGTCCATAGAAAGCGGAGAGTGGTTCGCCGGTGCGAATGATGCTGTTGGAGCCCGATGCGTCGTTACCACCGGTGATCGTGGGTACGTCTTTGTTGTCTTTTGTTTTCGTTATTTTATTTTTGTTTTGCGAGAAATTGACATCAACCGCCAAGAACCAATCACCGCTATTGATGACGTTGGCACCCAGTGTAACTTCCCAACCTTTGTTTTCTACTTCACCAACATTATCAATCAACTGGCCAGGACCGGAACCTATGCCCGCACCCACGCCGGCGGAAGGAGGCAGCTGAACCAGTGCCAATAGGTCGGAAGTTGTTTTAATATAGTAATCAAACGTGAGGCGGTACTTGTCATTAAATACGCCCACATCGGCCCCAATATTGGTTTGTGTGGCTGTCTCCCATTTCAGATCTGGATTAGCAAAGGTCGGCGCTAAGCCAACAGCAAGCCCTGTTCCGGCACCCTGACCGGTATTGATCGTTCTTCCGAGCAACAGCGATTGGTAAGGTTTGATGGCCGGATTACCGGCCTGGCCCCAGCTTATTCTTGCTTTCAAAGTTGAAAAAAGATCTTTGCTGATAAACGGTTCTTCAGACACACGCCACGCTGCTGATACGGAAGGGAAGACACCGTATTTGTTATTTTCAGCGAACACCGAAGCACCGTCGCGACGCGCGCTGGCAGCAAACAAATATTTTTCTTTATAATTGAATCGCACGCGGGCGAAACCAGACACGATTGTATTTTCAGACACGTCTGTGAGAGGTTTGCTTACCGAACTTGCGGCGTTCAGGTTGTAGTTTTTAAGATCGTCGCTGCCGAAGCCGGAAGCAGCAAGGTCTACGGAGTTGAGTCGATCGCGCTGAAACGACGCACCAACGATGGCTTCGATGTATGTGCCTTCCGATAGATCGTATTTGTATTCCAGAAAATCTTCAGCGAGTACGGAGAGTTTATCGTAAAGGCCGAGTTCTGCCGCACCGATGTTGTTGCCGAGCCGCGGCAGGATTTTAGGAAAATACAGATCCCGACGGGTATGATAGTAGTCTCCCCCAAGTCGTGCAGTATTGGTAAGGCCTTTCGTCAGCGCTACGCGGAAGTCGACACCACCTTGCACGCGGCTTGTCGTGTTTTGATCCAAGACTTCTTTGGCCACGGCAACAGGATTTTCTGCGTCGATACCGTTGAAAGAG
Source organism: Bacteroidota bacterium (assembly GCA_049324355.1). Taxonomy (GTDB): domain Bacteria; phylum Bacteroidota; class Bacteroidia; order Cytophagales; family Cyclobacteriaceae; genus Chryseosolibacter. The sequence continues at coordinate 8,742 of JBMOKS010000344.1, read as the reverse complement.
AATGGCGTGGTATCGGTGTAGGTGCCGTTGTCATTTTTTACAGGCACGGTCGGCATGGAACGCAAGATCGACCCTACACCTGATTTTCCAAAATTGCGGGTGTTGTCGCCGACGGATGGAGCGAATCCATTTTGCACACCCCGCGATGCTGTTAAGCGTGACTGAATGCTAAAACGATCGCTGATTTTGCTGTCGATGTTCATGCGCAGAGAACCTCGCTTATAACCTGTGTTCATCACCACGCCGCGCTGATCCATAAAACCGCCTGACAAAAAGAAACGGCTCTTATCGGTGCCCCCGGAAATACTAAGACTACTATTAAATTGAGGGGCGAGCTCAAATACTTCGTCTTGCCAGTCGGTGTCGACTGTGGGAACGAACGACTCAAGGTCAGCCGGCACCGTGAGCGCGGAATTAACGTAATAAGCTTTTGCATAATCTACGATCTGCTGGCTGTTCATCATGTCGAGTTTTTTTCTGACTTGTTGAAAGCCCAACGAGCTTTCGAAAGTTATTTTGGGCTGGCCGGCTTTACCTGATCTGGTGGTGATGATCACCACGCCGTTTGCCCCGCGTGAACCGTAGATGGCCGAGGCTGCAGCATCTTTTAATACTTCAATGGATTCGATATCGGCGGGATTGATCGTGGCTAAACCATTCGCCCCCCGAACGTCATCATTAAATTGTGGGAGGCCATCTATTACATAGAGTGGCTCGTTACCACCTGCGATAGACGATACACCCCTTACGCGCACACTGATGCCGGTGCCGGGTTGACCGGAGGTTTGCTGTACCTGTACGCCGGCGAGTCGTCCTTGCAGGGCTTGTTCAACGGTGGTTACGGGCATTTCGCGTAACGATTCTCCTTTGATTGAAGTGATAGCGCCAGTGAGGTCGGCTTTGCGCTGTGTTCCGTATCCGACTACAACAACTTCTGAAAGTGTTTTGATGTCGGGCAGCAAAATAATGTCGATGCGGGTACTGTTACCCACCGTAATTTCCTGGCTATCGAAGCCAATAAAACTGAAGATCAAGGTGGCGTTTCCATCGGGCACGACGATGCGGTAATTGCCGTTCTCGTCAGTTGTTGTTCCGTTGGAGGTCCCCTTCAACAGCACGTTTACGCCGGGCAACTGGTTCTTGCTGTCGTCGGTAACTATACCCGAGACGACGGTTTCCTGGGCCCTGAGGCCAACAGGTATCAGCAAAAAAAGTAGCATGATCCAGCATAGGTGCGAAAATGGTTTGGTAAGGATTTTCTGCATAAGCTTTTACACGAATTAGTTTGGGATTTAACCTATGGACGTAAAACCCAAGCGGTGACTCTGACAGCGGCCATCGTGAAAAATCTAAAGGCAGAACTAAGAACTTTCTGCCAAAAGGAAATTATCCGCTTTTTTGGCGTCGGAGAGGTGTCGGCGATAAGTTAAAAGGAATTTGGTGGATTTCCATCAGGCATCGGGCGGATCTCGTAGTACGCGTGCAGGCATCTGTATTGAAACCGGTTGTCAATGTAGTGCATGCCAATTTTTTCCAAAATCTTCGCGTAGAATGTGGCGGAGTAGCAGCCTGTCGGTTTCGAGTACTTTCATGCTTCGGCAACAAGATAAAAAGCCAATCTATTATCGTAAATAATAATTTTCAATAAGGATGTCATGCTGATGTTGTGCGGTGTAAAAAAAAAACTGGGCTGCAGCAAATTGCTACTAGCCCAGGTCACCGAATCGCGGTCTGAAATCTAACCAGTTAACGAATGATAGGTTGCAGTAGGCAACTTTGTGGCCAATATCAAAACAGGCAGAACGCGATGATTTCGCACGTGGATTGACTTTCGAGTGCTAAATGTCGTCAGTGTACGCGAAATCACGTACGAGCTAGTCGCCTTTGACAGTAAGGCACGCAATGATCACCAGTATGACAGAAATAGTCGAACACACCGTACGGACCATATTCAGGTTGTTCCAGGGTATTTCGAACCTTGCTCTCTGCATGGCCATATCTGCGGCAGAAGCCGTTGACAGCTGGAATTTGTCCATAGCCTCATTCAGAGGAACATTTCCGGCGACAGTTACACCAAAAACGCCGATCACGTACACCACTGTGGCACCGGCGAGCAGCCAAAAACGCGTGGACGCAGGGTTGTAATTCAAATAAGCGCTTAAGGGCAGCAGTAAGGGGGCGCCGAAGAAAAAAGTGAAGAACACCGGATTTAGAATCGCACGATTCATCGATTGTATGGCTGCAATGTACTGTGCATCTGGAAGTTTCGCTAAACCTAAGGTTACCGAACAAGACCAGGCGAAAAAAAGTCCGGCCATCAATGCCGTGGCGGTTGCTGCCATCACGAGTGTTGCATTTGTAAAAGTCATCATAAAGAAATTAGAAAGTGTTTTAATTTTTTCTCAGATTTTTGATATAGCCGACAATGTCAGTTAGCTCTTGAGTTGAAAATTTCTTTTTAAAGGCGGGCATAAAGCCCTTACCGGTTTTAATTCTCTGAGCGATTGCTGAGTCGGCCAACACACTCTTTTGAAGATTCTTGGCTCCCAGAAGGCCTTTGGTGCCATCGGCGCCATGGCAACGCATGCAATTTTGCTTATACAAATGTTCGCCGTTTGCAGCTTGTAAAGACCCGGTTGTTTCAAAACTCATCATGGCCAGAGCAATTAATATAACGATCAGAAGGCTTAGTGACACCGTTTTTTTGAATGGATTCATAGGTACCATAATTTTTTTGACAAAACTATGGTGGGTAATCACCTTAAAATAGAAGAAAACCGACACGCCTTTAACCGATCGTAACCTGGAAATTTTCCATGACCAGGTTCTGTTTTTTTTGGAATTGATGTGGCGTATAACCCGCAAACTCTTTAAACGACCGGATAAAATGTGATTGATCGGAATAGCCGTTGTCAAACGCAATATCGGATAGTTTCGTGTAGCTGTTATTTTTCAATTGTTTCAGAGATGCCTGGAAGCGGCAAACATTGGAAAATAATTTGGGTGAAATACCAACGTACTGATTGAACTTCCGTTCGAAACTTCTTTCCGACAGTTTAAGTTTTTTTTGAAGCTCTTTTAGCGAAGCCTGTCCTCTGGATTGGATGATCTCGGTTAAAGCATATCGCGTGATGTTGTCTGTAGTAAGATCATTTCTTTTGATCTGATGCATCAGATATGCCGACAGCGTATCGACTTGTTTATCGGGCGATTCTGCGTTCAGCAATTTTTCTGTTAACCGGAAATCCTTGCTTGACGATATGAGGTTTACATCCAGGCAGGTGTCGGTAAGTTCGTCGGCGCTAAAGCTAAAAATATGTTTCAAGGCATGCGGGTGAAAACATACCCCTGTTGTTTTGAATTCACCGATAATAAAAATTTCGGTGCGTGTGATGGTTTGCCCGTACAGGAACGTTTCGGGCAGATCTTTTTGGCGTTGATCGTAAAAAGTACCTTGTTCTTTGGGCTGAAATAAAAGTCCGGGGCATCCATCGGCTAACGGGCCGAGCGTTTTGGGAAGGAGGCCAGTGCGCTGACTTTGCAGTGTCCAGAAATATTTTACATATTCTTTGAGTTCTCCGGAAGGTTGTAGTTGCTCAAACTTCATTTTTTGCCTGTCTATTTGCCTTATCCTGAAAAACGAGTTCAGCTGCTAACGGTTGCAAAATATGCCGGGTCCGAGCACGAACCGTGTTTTAAGCCGTTTTTTGGATGATTGAAAAAAAAATAGATCGAATCGAAAACATTTTTTTTCATGTGAGGCACAGAATATTATCTTTGTGCCTCCAATCATATGCTAGACGCAAGTTTAGCCAAGATTAAAGCCAAAAGCAGGAAGGTTACCAGACGGGTAAGCCCTGCTTTTTTTGTTTAATGACTTTTGATCCTTCTTTTAACTAACCTCATACCACCCTGCTGGACACGTTGAAAAAGATTTTTTCAAACCTCACTTTTTGGGTTCTCACGGCCATTACAGCCGGTGCTTTATTGGGACACTTTCAGCCCGCCATCGCGGTGAAAATGCAGTTTTTCGGCACAACCTTTATCGAGATCATCAAAATTTTCATTTACCCCATCATTTTCCTCACCATATCGTTGGGCATCAGCGGAATGAACGACATTAAAAAAGTTGGCAAAGTGGGAGGAAAGGCCATCATTTATTTCGAAGTAGTGACTACCATTGCGCTGCTCATTGGGGTGGCTGTTGCCTACGTAATCCAACCGGGTGCGGGTATCGTTACTGAGGCGGTAAAACAAACCGATGTCTCACAGTTTGCACAGCGTGCAGCCGAATTCAGTTGGCTTCGCTTTTTAAATGATAATCCCACCATTAAGGTTTTACTGGTCTCCATCGTTTTCGGTGGCCTGTTAAACAAACTGCCAGGCAGAACAAGAATTATTTCCATTCTCGAAACCACTTCGCATTATGTATTCAGGGCATTGCGCCTGATCATGATATTGGCGCCGATCGGTGCGTTTGGCGGAATGGCATTTACTATCGGCAAATACGGTATCGACACGCTACTTCCGTTGATTAAACTGATGGCCACCGTATATACCACGATGGCGTTGTTCATTTTTGTTATTCTTTATTTTATTCTCAGGATGTACAAAGTCGAGTTGCTGAAATTTCTCAGGTATATCCGCGAAGAGTTATTGGTCGTACTCGGCACATCCTCGTCGGAGGCTGGCTTACCTACTCTGATGGATAAGCTGGAAAGGATGGGATGTTCGAAATCCGTAGTGGGTCTGGTAGTGCCCGCTGGTTACTCTTTCAACCTCGACGGAACAACCATCTATCTCTCTATGGCTATTCTTTTTTTGGCGCAGGCGTTTGGCATTCATCTTACGTGGGAAAATATTCTGGCGATCATTGGTGTTCTCTTCATTACATCAAAGGGAGCGGCAGGCGTCACCGGGAGTGGTTTCGTGGTGTTAGCATCAACGCTATCGGTGGTTAAGATCATACCCCTCGAAGGACTCGCACTGCTGTTGGGTGTGGACCGGTTTATGTCTGAAGCCCGGGCCATCACGAATATCATTGGCAATGGCGTAGCGGCTGTCTGGTTGGCCAACAATGAAAAGGAATTTGACCGAAATAAGATGGAGATCGCCTTCTCGGAAAGGCAACGGCTGTCAGGATCATAGACGCGCCTATTTCAATTTCTTTTTTTAACTTCATTTTCCCATCGGCCCAATTGGCCTTGGAAGATGATGAAATTTAAAGGATTTGCAGTTTTAGTGATATTTTGTTTATCGTGGAGGCCGGCGTGCGCTCAACCTGATCTTTATAATTTTTCCCGCATAGACATTAATCAAGGATTGTCGCACAATCAGGTAAACGATTTTTTAAAAGACAGCAAAGGTTTTATGTGGTTCGGAACACTCTCCGGGCTCAATCGGTATGACGGATACACCATCAAGGTATTTCGAAATGTGCCGGGCGACACAACGTCTATCATCAACAATGAGATCAATCGTATGTTCGAGGCGCCGGATGGAAAGATCTGGATCAACACCTGGTCGGGTGCCAATATTTATGACCCGAAGACTGAAACGTTTAACCGCAATGCCAATAGTATTCTACAATCGTTGAATATTCCAGTTGGAACGATCAATTATATCAAAAAAGACCATAGCGGCAACTTTTGGTTTGTTCATGCCGCCGAAGGACTCTATATATATAGAGCGTCTGACGGGCGTACTGTTCCGCTGCGCCATGAACCTGGAAACGCCGCCACCATAGGTTCACAACAGCTTTCGGCGATTGAAGAAGACCATCAGGGCAATTTCTGGATCATCCACAAGAATGGGATGTTTGAAAAGCTGGATGGAAAAACATTAAAAGTGGTTTATCGCAACGATCAACTCAGCAGGCAATTTAAAGATGAAGTACAAGACTATTTTGTGATGCCCGATCACGATGGTGACCTGTGGATCTATGTTGGCAACAGCAACCGCGGATGCTTTTATTTTAACAGCGTAGACCGTTCGCTTCGTCACATTCATAGCCGCTCCGTTGCACCTACGTTGAATACAGACATTGTGCGGAAAATTGTGCAAGACAACAAAGGGTTGATTTGGGTGGCGACAGATCATGGCGGAATCAACATCATCGATAAGAAAAATAATTTTGCGGTGCACTACGTTATGCACGACGACGAGAATGACAAAAGCATCGGTCAGAACAGCATTAACTCATTGTATAAAGACGACGCTGGCATCATCTGGGCAGGTACTTACAAACGAGGTTTATCTTATTATCACGAAAACAGCTCACGCTTTCAACTGTATAAACATCAGCTCTCCAAACCACAAAGTTTGCCATTTGACGATATCAACAGCTTCGTGGAAGACGATAAGGGAAATTTATGGATCGGCACCAACGGAGGCGGCCTCATTTACTTTGATCGCACGAACAATACATTTAAACAATGGCTTCATGATCCGGATAACAGCAACAGTCTCAGCGGCAATGTGATCGTCAGCCTGGAGATTGATCACGAGAAGATGTTATGGGTCGGTACGTATTATGGCGGATTGAATAGTTTCGACGGTAAGAAGTTTACCCGGTATAAGAGCAATCCTAACGATCCTAACACAACCTCCGATGACAACATATGGGAGATTTTTGAAGACTCCAAAAACAACCTGTGGATTGGCACAATGAAAGGTGGCGTCGATGTATTGGATGCGTCACGTAAAAAGTTTATTCACTATCGCAATGGAGATCCGAATTCCATCCATACCACCTATGTGCCCGCTTTCATAGAAGATCGCGACGGAAACATTTGGGTAGGAACCGGGTATGGAATCGACGTGCTGGAGAAAAAATCAGGGCGGTTTGTTCACTACCTCAACGACATCAAAGATCCAACCAGCCTAAGCAATAACAGCATTTTGAGTATTTTACAAGATCGCCGAGGTTTGATTTGGGTTGGCACCCACGGCGGACTGAACCTGTTCGATAAAGAGAACCGGTCGTTCAAAGTTTTTAAAGAAGAAGATGGACTTCCGCACAATTCAATTCTTACACTGTTGGAAGACAATCGTGGTAATCTTTGGATCAGCACACCCAATGGACTCTCTAACCTGATCGTCACATCGGGATCGAATCAGGAGCCGCTTGCATTTCAGTTCAGGAACTACGATGAATCTGACGGCCTGCAGGGAAAACAATTCAATGAGAACGCCGCTTTAAAAACTGCGGCTGGCGAGCTCATATTCGGCGGCGGTAATGGTTTTAATATTTTTAGACCCGAAGACATCACGATCAACACCAGCAAGCCGAATGTAATTTTTACAGATTTTCAGATCCTGAATAAAAGCGTGAGGATCGGCCAAAGCGAACAAGGTGATCCCATGTTGCTGCGCTCGTTAACAGAAACAGAAAAGATCACACTCGGACCGGCAGACAATGTATTCTCAATCGAATTTGCGGCACTCAGCTTCTTTCACTCTGAAAAGTGTCAGTACAAATATATGCTCGAAGGCTTTAACAAAGACTGGCTTTCTGCCGACGCCAATCAACGCCGGGTAACGTATACAAACCTTGATCCGGGCGACTATGTATTCAAGGTAAAAGCCTCCAACCATGACGGCATCTGGAACGAGCAACCTGTGCAGCTGCGCGTTACTGTGCTGCCGCCTTTTTGGAAAACGGATATTGCTTTCGTGATTTACGTGATCCTGATTATTGGAGCGTTGCTGCTGGCGCGTTGGCTCATTCTCGCTAATGCCCGCATGAACTTCAGGATACAGCAGGAAAGGCAGGAGGCGCAACGCATGCACGAATTGGACATGATGAAGATCAAATTCTTCACCAACGTGAGCCATGAGTTTAGAACACCCCTCACGCTAATCCTCACACCACTTGAAAAGATCTTAAAACAAACACAGGATACCGATCAGAAAAATCAATTTCAACTCATCCATCGGAATGCGCGGAGATTATTAAACCTTGTGAACCAGCTTCTGGATTTCAGACGAATGGAGGTGCAGGAAGTAAAATTCAATCCGTCCGAAGGTGATATTGTTGAGTTTATCAGGGAACTGACCAATTCATTTTCCGATCTGTCGGAAAAAAAGAACATTCAATTGTCATTTTACACTGAGGTTCGGGAACTTGACATCCATTTCGATCAGGATAAGCTTGAAAAAATATTGTTTAATCTTCTTTCTAACGCCTTCAAATTTACGCCGGAGAATGGACGTGTGGCCGTGGAGCTGACGGTGAAAGACCTGCTAGAACGGAAATGGCTGGAGATCAATGTACGCGATACAGGCATTGGTATCCCCGCGGATAAACAGGAAAAGATATTCGAGCGATTTTTCCAGCACGAGCTGCCGAAAAGTATGGTGAACCAGGGCAGTGGCATTGGCCTTTCCATTACTAAAGAATTTGTAAAAGCTCATGGTGGTTCGATCAGTGTGGAAAGTGAGCCAGGCAAAGGAAGTTGTTTTACGGTAATGCTTCCTCTGCAGGAAATAGCGCACCAATCCACTCGCGATGAAGCCATAGCATACGAAATTCATACGCGCGAAACGGCAGACCACACCGACGACGTCGACAATGGAGCTAAGAAACCGGTGTTGTTGCTCGTGGAGGACAATGAAGACTTTCGCTTCTACCTGAAAGACAACCTGAAACTGCATTATACCATTTTGGAGGCCGGTAATGGCAAACAGGGCCTGGAGAAAGCTACGAGTGCCATACCCGACCTGATCGTGACCGACGTCATG
>JBMOKS010000343.1:10620-16854 GCA_049324355.1 Bacteroidota bacterium | reverse complement strand
GTTCCGGAACATTTTGTGTACGAACGTGGTCGATATCGCTTTTTTAAGGGATACTATCGTTTAATCTCCAGGAAGGCACATTGGAAACGATCAATGCGTGGATATGTTTCCATAGATGATTATCCAGCCGCACGATAAGGCTGGCTTCGTTATCCCCAGGTGCCGGCTACTTCAAGGGGTTATTTAAAATGATACAGCAATACTACGGTAGCAGTGAATGCAGACTTGGGATTGTCTTTGATCTCTAATTCTGCATCCAGCTCGGTTTTGCAAATGCCGCGCAGGTTAGTCAGGCCCGCCAGTTTAACCCTTAGGCGCACTTCGCTATCCACCACTACAGGTTGGCCAAATTTAAGTTTTTCAATGCCGTAGTTGATCAACATTTTCACGTTGTTGATCTCTGCAATCTGATCCCACAAATACGGAACCAGCGACACAGCCATATAACCATGGGCAATAGTTTTTTTGAACGGACTTTCTATTGCAGCACGAACCGGATCGGTATGGATCCACTGATAGTCAAGGGTTGCTTTGGCGAACTGGTCAATGCGAGGCTGGTCGATTTTTATGTATTCTGATACACCAAGATCTTTTCCGATATGTTGTTCAAACTCTTTAAAGCTTCCGATAACTACTTTGCTCATGAATTAGGCCAAATAAGGCGATTTGTTTCGTTCGCCCGAAATATAAGTACTTAAACAGGTTAATCCCAAAAGAATAACTTGCTACGGGGTTTCAATTTGTACAAGAGGTATCCTTAACTTTGAATTTCAATAATTCATTCCGGATGAAAGACTTCAAGAAGTACTATATTATCCCAGCGCAACCCGAAGAAGTATATCTGGCCCTTACCAATCCCCTCACCATCCAGCTCTGGTCTGGCGAACCCGCGGAGATGTCGACCGAACCGGGAAGCGAATTTTCTTTGTGGGAAGGGAGTATCTCCGGTAAAAACCTTGAGTTTGAAGCTAACAAGAAGATCGTTCAGCATTGGTACTTTGGAGAACAACAAGACCCGTCTATCGTTACCATCAAATTGCACCCGCACGCCCAGGGAACGTCGGTTGAATTAAAACACGTCAATATCCCGGACCAAGACTTTGAAAACATTACCGAAGGCTGGGATGAAGTTTATTTTGGAGCACTCCAGGAGTTTTACCAGGAATAAGAGACGAAGAACAACAGACGAGGGAGGAGGGACGAAATTTGTTCCCTCCCTGGTCTTATTTGTTGCTGTGAAGACGTGGCCACTTTAATCAATCCAATAATCCGGTTTTGTTGCCGTGGAATTTGGAAACAATTTAAGGCAGCTGTCATTCCAGCTAAATTCTGCCGTTGATGGAATCTTAACGTTAGTCGGAACGTCATACCTGCCGATATAAGCAGACCTCTGGGTGATGGAGGTTGCAAAAAATAAGCCTTCTATTCTGGCAGGTTTTCCCTCAAGCTGAATAAAGTTCCTTGGTATTTTGCCAGAAACAGGTTGGAATAAGTTATTGATACCCTCTTTCTGTTCTCTTATCGCTTTCCAGAATCGATAGGATTGAGATGATAAACTTCTTTGTGAGACCTGAATATGAATTTTATGCTGAAAGATCCAACGGTCCAATGGAACATGATATGCTTTTTTGAAAGCCACGGTACCATCCTTGTTTGTAAGGTCGTTCAGAATGGGTGCGTCGTTAAAAAGATCGTACCAGCAAGTGCAACATTCACAGGGCGCGACTCTGACAAACCTCGGGGAATGAACACTTCCGATATTTCGAAGGCCACTGCATAGAGGTGCAATATTGCAATAATGACATTGGTAGCAGGTAGGATCTGCGCAAGGTTCACACGGATGCATGGGATCATTGCAGAGTTCCGGGTGCGTGTCGGCTTTGAATGTGCCTTTGAATTGCCATAGGAACCGATCTTTGCTTGTGACGCCCGAAGAATTAAAAAAGATGTCAAATCCATGAATCGTTCCATTCATCGTTTCTTCCGATTTGAATACATAATAGATGCTGTCCATTGTGCCGCCGGAAAAGAGTGTATCCGGAAGCGATTCATAGACGCGTCCATCACGCAGTCGGACCTGCATGGTATAAATTCGACCGACCACACCCCTGATCCCGTCGGCCTTAGTTTCATAAACTCCATTTTCAACTTCCCGTAGAGTTTCGCTGTTACCAAGGTTGTCTGATATGATCACCGCTTTAGCAGAAACACCAGTTCGTATTGATATTTTTGATTGGATATCGGAAGCAGAATTTAGTGTAATACGATAAGGGCCTGGATGGGTTGAAATGTGACCATCAACAACAATGGTGTCAACAGGCTCACCGATATCAAAGGTTATCCGGTCGACGCAAGCTGGCATCACGAGGATCAATAAAATGGAAATAATCTGCTTTTTATGCAAAATCGGAAACCCGAAACTACTAACCGGAAATTTGGGAATTGGATTTTTATGCATAGAAAGCAGATTTGAATGCATATGACTATTAAACTAATTTTTTTATTGCTAATACCCAAATGCGTCACCAGCGCCATCGCATGTATCCAGTCAATGCAGACCGGAGTTTTCCATTGAGGTCTAGCCTTACGTGAAGCTCGTTGACTCAAAGCACTTCAACTAAGGCTAGAGGCGAGTGTTGAAGCCACGCGCGTTTGAAAAATATTCAAACTGACCGACCTTGTAACGGAGCGTGTCGGCGTCCAAACTCGGCCTCATTCTTACAAGACCGGTACTTAATAAATAGGCGATGGGTGAAGGCCTTCGGTGAAAATTTTATGTGCGTTGATCCCGAATTGCTGAAACAGCTTATTCAGAGATTTGTGAAAGCGCACCTAATCACTTTTATAAAATATTTTTCTTTTTTTGACTTAGGTGTTTCAACAATTAAAACGGCAGACAGGCACTCCGTGGTATCGACGTAAAACACGTTGAATGACATAGCTTTCGATTGATCATAGCAGGGGTAGTTCTATCTTTGCCTTCTTAATAAACCCTCTTTTTATGAAAAACTATTTTTTCAAAACATTTACGGCCAGGCCGTATGCTAATGTGGCATCGCTGCTATCGATGCTGGTTTTGCTATTGCTGCAATCTTGCTTTGATCCCGGAATTAAACAGATCGATCAACCTGTGGACGATCGTTCTGAAGTGCCCAGAGACAAAAGCACAGGTTTATTTGCCCTTCCTGCAACTGTGGCGCTCAACAAAGTTGAAGTCTACCTTGACAAAGGTTCCGCCACCACGGGAACAGTAACGGTCGAGATTCGTCATTCAGTAAGCGGCACAACAGTTGGCAGCGTTACGGTTACGGCAAGTAGCATTGCCACCGGTGGAGCCTGGAAGACCTTCTCGTTTGCTCCCTGGTTAACGTTGAATCGCGGCGAGAAGTATCGGATCTATCTTAAGCGCTCCGATGCGCACAACTATGCGGCAAACAATTATATTTTCTGGAGAACGAGTTCGGGTGGTATAGATGCATATCCTGATGGTATCAACGACGTTCATCCAGCATGGACGCTGGACTACGCCTTCAGAACACATACGGAAGGAGGTATTGATCAACAACAGACCAGTACCAGCTACGGATTCTTTACCAGCAACAGCTTTTATCGGTGGCAGGAATTCAAAGCTGATTATCCGAAAGTTCAATTGTTGTATGTGTATCTGAATCTGCAGGTCGGCAGTGCCACCACAGGTACATTCACGGTTGAGCTTAGGAACGAAGACGGAACCGCCGTGATCGCCACGCGCGTAGTGTCTGGTGCGTCTTTGCCACCTGGCACGAGCTGGAGAGTTTTTAAGTTTGGCTCAACGCTGTATCGCGATCAAAAGTACAGGATCTACGTCACTCGATCCGATGCTCATAATTACGCAGCAAACAATTACATCTTTTGGCGCTCTAGCAGCGGCGGCGTAGATGCTTATCCCGACGGCGTGAACGATGTGTATCCGGCATGGACACTAGATTATGCTTTCCGAACCTACGTGCAGAGCGCACTAGACCAAGACCAATCGCTGATAACTTACGGCTTTTTTACGTCAAACGGATTTTATCGCTGGCAGGAATTTGTTCCAAGAAATCAATAGAACGTAAAAGCCCGAAAAACACAAGAGGCTTACGGCACCAAAACCGTAAGCCTCGATTATTCTTATAACACAGAAGTAAAAACTAATCCTTCATAATTTCAATTTCAACCCTGTCGTTAAGTCTCGCGTGCGGATTGTGGCGGTCAACAAGACTGTAGGTACCTCCCCACGCAAATGTTTTTAGACGTCTTTCGTCGATGCCCTGGTCGATGAGGTAAGCGCGAACGGCATTGGCACGCAGGCATGACAATGTTTTTGCCGAGCCATTGATCTCTAACGAGCCATGGACGTCAAAATAATTTTTAGTTGGTCCGAGTGCGATGATCTTTCTTTTATTTTTCCCGTTGCAATGGCCATGGATCTTTATCTCGTAATAAGGATTTTCGTTCATCATTGTTACCAGGTCGTCTAACTCCTTTTTCGATTGCGGCAGCATGATCACTGCATCCTTGTGAAACGTTACGTTGTACATGATCGATACGTCACCTTTTTCGAGCCGTTCCAACGTATAGGGTATAACCCACGCGCCGTGTTCGTCCTGGTAAACGCCTTCGGTGGCAGCCGGGTCGGCGTAGTCAATGTACTTTTCCACCTGCTTGTATCCGAACACCCCACACACAACAGCCATTGGGTCGCCGTTCCGGCCCGGGTTCAAGATGTCCATGTAAGCATCTGCTGTGAAAGTTGCCACGTCACGTTCGCGTTCGAAGTCGACGTGATGCACCGAGCCATGGAGGGCATTGCCGATTGTTGTGGATATGGTGAACTTAAATATTTTTCCTTTCGGCTTCATCGGAGCGTTTGTGGTGGCGAAAGCAGCGGAGGAGCCGCTAGGACTCTCACCTCGTGAACCTGCAACATCACTGGCGTTGGAGCCGGCCAATTCTATCTTACGACGAGAGGCAACATTTCCCAATTCAAGGTTGTTCGTCAGCGAAATTGACTCGTAGTTTCCAATCAAACCTGTATTGTCAGGCGTGGCGGATTCTATTTGACGCTGTAATTGCAGGGTTCTGGAAATGGCCAATTCCTTACTGGAGGTCTTTAATACATAGAGGTGCAGAAGATTTTGATTCCTTTCGGAAAAATAAGCAGTGTCCATGTAGTCATGCGGGAGCTGCGTTGTAAATTCACTGGCTTGCGTCTCGGCAGTAAAAGCCCCGACAATTACATAGTAGTTCTGCGCGACGACTGTCCAGGAGGTGATGGTTAGAGCCATACCAAGTACGACCCTGAGGATCTGGGATTTCATACATCATTTGGAATTTTTAAGTATATAAGGGGCTCGCATTCATTTTACAAAATCTTATGCCAGCCGTATATCACAATAGCTACTGATCGAAAATTATTCCGAATGAATGCATTGCTGCATTTGGGTAAATTTATATACAAAGTCATGCGTGAATATTTTATTATTGTATTCTATGGCGAAGCAAAAAAACACTTTCCAGTTTCAGGCGCCGCTTGAAAGCATCAAAGGTCACCTCGTGGCGGCAGGTATCTTCCTGCCTGATGATGTGGTTGAACAACTACCTCAAGGTCGGGTGCGTGTGAAAGGGACTTTTAACGCCGTGCCCTTTGCTTTGGCCGTGCAATACAAAAAAGATGGAAGAAGATTCTTTATGGTGAGCGCTGGCCTGAGAAAAGAGATGAGGGTCAGGATCGGAGAGACCGTAAAAGTGAATTTTAAGATCGTCGACCCCGACAAAGTTGAATTGGCCGAGGAGTTGGAGGCCGTGCTGGCTCAGGACGATGACGCTATGAAAGTTTGGAGGAATTTTACGCCGGGTTATCAGCGAAGTCTAAACCTCTATGTTATTTCTGTAAAGAATGTCGATAGCCGGATCAAAAGGGCACTCGACCTGGCCAACAAGGCGAAAGCCGGACTGCTGCATGGCCAAATGAATAAAGACAAGAAGGAGAAGAAATGAAACGGCTACGGTAATGTGTCGCCAGGAAGTCCAAAGAAATTTAAAATCACCACCCGGAAGTGCCCCCGCTTGACAAAAGGGTCAGCATCCAGTATCGTCTTTACTTCATCTTTGTTGTCGCTATTGAATATCATGATGCCCCGTATGGAATTGTCGTCCGTGATCGGGCCTGCCAGCGCGAGCTTGCCCTGTTTTTTCAGGGTAAATAGAAATTGT
>JBMOKS010000343.1:8557-10610 GCA_049324355.1 Bacteroidota bacterium | reverse complement strand
CGCCAGATCGGTAATGAGCTTGGTGCCCGGTACAAAATAGGCGAAAATGTATTTCTTACCTCGTGCCACCAGATCATTTACCTCATCGGCTGATACCCAATCTTTCGATTCCATTTCGCAGTATTTTTGTTGAAATTACCCAAATGTTTCGCACGTGAACTATTTTTGACGCCATGAATGCCAGACCTCTCTTAACACCGTGGGCTTCCAGGGTAGCGTTTGTGAGCGCGTTTTTTATCCTGTCAGCAATATATTCTTGTACCAACCCCAAACCGGCTTCTCGGACTATCTCTCCCCAAAGCGACTCAATCCGCTACATGGGGAGGATCAAACACGAAAAAGACTCGTCTACCGTCTATTGGTCGGGCAGCGCCATTAGTGTGAGGTTTAAAGGGAGATCGTTACAGGCTTTATTGCGCGATGAGCACGGCAAGAATTATTTTAACATAGTGATAGACGGCGACAGCCTCCGGTATTTCAGCCCCAGCCCGGAAAAAAGGTATTATACCCTTGCCGAAAACCTTGGCGATGGAGAACATGTCGTTGATTTGATAAAACGGAACGAATGGGAAACCGGAAAGACATGGTTCTATGGATTGAAGATACACGAGGGAACTCTGCTAACGCCACCGGCACCGAGGAAGCGAGTGATAGAATTTTTTGGTAACTCCATTACTGCCGGTTATGCCATTGAAGACTACACGGGAGGAGATTCTCCGGATAGTATTTTTACCAACAACTACTACACCTACGCAGCACTCACGGCACGTCACTTCAATGCCGACTATTATTGCACTGTAAAATCTGGCATCGGTATCATGGTGAGCTGGTTTCCGCTCATCATGCCGGAAATATATGATCGGCTCGACCCGACTGATTCTTCAAGTCGCTGGGATTTTAAACGGGCTGTTCCGGATATAGTGGTGATCAATTTGTTGCAAAACGATTCATGGCTGGTCAACTTGCCAACTCATGAGTCGTTCAAACAGCGCTTTGGCACTAAGCCACCATCAAGCACAGAAATTATTGCCGCTTATAAATCCTTTGTAGAAAAAGTCCGAAACGTATACCCCGGCGCGCACATTATCTGCGCCCTGGGCAGCATGGATGCAATGAAAGAAGGTTCACCGTGGCCAACTTACGTGCAACAAGCTGTAGCAGAACTCCGCGACGAGAAAATATACACTCACTTCTTTCCTTACATCAAGAAGCCAGGCCATCCCCGAAAGGAAGACAATGCCATCATGGCCAAAAGCCTCATTGAATTTATTGAGCGGAGAATAAAATGGTAGTTCTGGCTCCAGGTTAGGATGTTCCTGGTTCCACGTTCCGAATTCGTCATTCGTACTCCGTCATTCATCATTTTCAGTAACCCCATTTCTTCATGATCTCCAGGTCCTCTTTGGCACAGGCGAGTGGTGTTTTTCCCTGGTAGGCTTCCTGCTCAATTATATAATGGAAGGTTCCACCCGAATTCCGACAAATGTCAATCACTTCCCTTACACCAACTACACCCTTTCCGAGAATGGTACTTTCGAATTTTTCGTGACCGCCTTCACTTTTGATCTCGTCTTTAACGTGCAGCGACTCAAATCGACCGGGATATTTTTTAACGACATCGATGGCCTTTGCACCACCGTTGTATAGATTACCGATATCAAGCTGCTGCATCACAGTTCCGGGATCAGTGCTGTCGAGGATGATATCGTACAAAGTTTTATCGTTGAGCTTTTCACTGAATTCGAAGTCGTGATTGTGATACCCGAATTTCATCCCGAACTTTTTACAAAGTTCACCACTCTTATTGAAGACATCCATGAAATGTCTCAGGTCGTCGTAATTTTTACGGAGGCTTTCGTCAAGCCAAGGACTGATCACATAACGTTGCCCGGCAGTAGCAGCGTCTTCCACCGTATATTTCCATTCATCGGTAAAGTCATTCTTTACACTATCCCAATGTTTTTTTGCCAGTACGGTATGGCCACTTGGCATTTTTATCCCAAGGTCGCCGAGCACTTTTTTAAAGTCGGCTGCACTGTATCCGTAGAATTTT
>JBMOKS010000343.1:0-8547 GCA_049324355.1 Bacteroidota bacterium | reverse complement strand
TCTGCGATAGTTGTTTCAGTGTGCCCAGCGGGTCTTTCTTCATGTCATCACGGATAGAATATAACTGGATACCCAACAGTTGCTCTTCTTTGTCAAATGCCAGTAGACGGGTAGATAATATGGCGCTGCCTGCGAGTGCTACAGCACCCTGCTTAATGAAATTCCTGCGTGAAGTTTGCATACGTAGATTTATTATTTTATATGATCCTTTCCATTGAAGGTTATAAGTTAGCGTCCTGTCTCATGAAAACCAATAAATGTGCGGTGTGCGGGGGAATTTCGACGTCGACTATCGCCGATCGTGTGCATCGTGCTTTATCGCAGTATTTTTTTCGGAAGCTGATCGATGGGCTGTACTGTAATGGCGCGATAAAAAAGTTCAGCACCTTCCGATTGTAATTGGATTTTTCCGGCCGTTAACGGGATTTCGGCGTTATCGTTCATTTGGCGGGAATGAAAAAGTATCATCACAATCTGGTCATTGACAACGTGTACGCTTGTGTCGCCCGAACAATACAGGTCGAGTTTGTTCCATTGGCCAGATGTCTTTTCTGCGTCCGGGTTTTTGATGCATCGGCGGCCAACGGCGGAGCCCGCTTTAAAAGTCAAGAGCGGTCCGGACGGCTCGTAGATGTATTCCTTTTCACTTTTTTTTAACGCATGAACATCGAAGATCCCTCCGGCAACACCCCAATAGTCGCCGCAGTCACTTTCCTGGATCTGAAATTCCTGTGAGCGCATCCAGAATCCGCCGTCGGCGCCGTGTGATCCCACCGCATGATATAATAGCCCACTATCACGTTTGGCTTTTCTTTTGGGATGCCACTTTTGTTGCCCCCACTTGAACTCCAAGGTTAAGTGATAGTTCTTAAATTCTTCCTGTGTTGAAAGGCCGCCGAAATGTTCTCCAGAAACGCGGATCGCCGGGGCACCATCTTCTGTAACCACCGAAAATACATGATGAGGATCACGGTTAAGACCGAGCGGTCCTCCCAAAAATTTTTTTTGAATCGTATCGTAGGGAGGGCCGATGTAAGTATCCCAGCCCTCGAGATCTTTACCATTAAAAAGTAGTCGCACCCTCATGTCTTCGGCCTTCTTCGTTTCCCTCGTCTCCCTCGTCTCCCTCGCCTCCCTCGTCTGGGCGCAGATTGAAAATGTACAGGTCAATAAAAGAATTGACAGAACAGCACTGATTAAATTCATGGTTGGTGATGTTAATGTACATAAAGGTAGCCGCATGCATGTACATCAATGCGCTGACCGATGTCACCAAGAACATTACAAATTCAAAAAATCGTTCTCGGTAAGACGAAGTTATCCAACCATTTTTTGACTGGCGGACTTGTCTGCCAGGGTGTATGAATAGAGGGGTCCCTGCAACAGAACGCTACTTTAATATCCGCGGGTTGGAAAAATTTCAATTGTTCGAGTGCAGATTCTGCCACCATAACAAGCTTTGGGCATAGTCCACTTTTCTCTAGTGGAGGCAACTCATTTGTTGTCGTGACACCGCGCTGAGACTTGATGTCCAAATGAATGTACGTGTGTATTATCGTTCATAAATATTTGGAAAAATTGCTACTGTTCTATCATCACGTTGTGCGAAATAAGTCAACATAGTGTTGACTCAGATCATCAATATGACGCACAGGGGTGAAGGCATATAATTTGTGCACGTAGATAAACCAAATTCATGTTTTATTAAAAATTTATAACAATATGGCACAGAAGGAAAATAAAACGGGTGGAACTGCTAATCGCGGTTTTGCTTCTATGGATAAAGAGAAGCAGCGGGCAATTGCGAGGAAGGGGGGAGAAGCCGTGAGTGGAAACCGTGCTCACATGGCTGAGATCGGAAAAAGAGGAGGAGAAAGCCGTGGAAATCGCAGTCAGCGTGAACGTGAACGATTGGCCGCTAACAGCGCCAAAACCGGCAGTACGGGTAAGAAAGAAGAACCAGGCACCACTGACGCGGGTGACGTTCAGAAGAACACTGGTAGCACTGAAAATGAATCCAATCCTTAGCGGATACTTCAAATGACTATAAAGTGTCTCGATACGACGGTTAAGTATGGAGACATTTTTTTGTATACAGCATTCGGTTCAGCTCCCATCCACATCTTGTAGATGAAAGTCTACGGGATGTTTCTATTTTCCACCGATACCCAAGGGCATAAAAATTACACGTTAACGAGCAAAAATTCAATTGTTAAATAATAATCATGGTACAAAAAGATAGCGGTAACAGAGAGAATGCAGCAGGCAAAGCCCCGAGTAAGAGAGGATTTGCTTCTATGGATCAGGAAAAGCAGCGTGAGATAGCCAGCAAAGGTGGCCATGCTTCAGCTCTTGGGGATACATCTCGCCGCGGGTTTGCTTCAATGGATCAAGAGCGTCAGCGTGAAATCGCCCGACAGGGTGGACGTGCGTCGGCAGAAAGCGATACTTCCCGCAGAGGTTTTGCTTCCATGGACGAACAACGTCAACGGCAGATCGCCAGTCAGGGAGGCCGTGCGTCGCACAGCGCCCGTGCCAACAGAGCTGCTCAGCGGGAAAAAATCAATGAGATGAGAAAACAAGACGCCGACCAAAATGACCTTCAAGAGGATCAGAGATTATCAGCATCAGAAACTGATGACGATGAAAATGAAGGCGTAGGAGATGGTAACCTTGGGCGCCAAACCCCGGAAAACATTGGGAGGCCTCACGATTGAAGGTTTAATATCAGGCCTTCGAGCCTTGGCGAACGATCACGAACCAAGACGCGAAGGCCTCTAAGTTCTTTAATTTTTTTGTTCCGATGCAGGTTGATAAGGCCCTCCGGTTTCACCCCAGCCCCAACGTGGCATTGGCGCTTCTTCGCCAATAGGATTGTCATCCGCCTGCGAATTGATCACCGCCAACCTGCTTCCCCATTCAAGATATCCAACAAATGCCGACCGGAACTCGGGATCATCCGGCAGACCTACTTCGTCGGCGGTTTCCAGCAACAGTTCGATCCACCGTTTTCGCTGTCGGTCGTTAAGATGTTTTCCGATATGATGGCTTACCATCCCCGCGTGACTGCCTTGATGATCCTGCGTATATAACTTCGGCCCGCCAAAAACCTCGCTGATAAAGTGTGCCACGTGCCTGCTGTGTTCCTGCGACATATTCCGGAAGATTGGCGCGATCAAATCATCGGAAGCCACTTTCTTGTAAAAGACATCTGTAAGTTTTTCAAAGGCTTCACGTCCGCCTGCCCATTCATAAAGTGTTGGTATTGCCATAAAATAAATGTTAAGCTATGCTATAGAGTCGCTCCTGGGAACAGAATATTTTAAGTGCTCATACGAATATTGTGTTTTGAACGGTATATCTCTCAACCGATATTCGGCCCCTCCATAAAACTAATTCTAAAATTTAGCCATCTTGAACCTGTAACCTTTGCTTTTTTTCGGGGTTTTGAAATAATATTCCGTGTCGTTCGAACGGAATACATTACTTCCAACGAAATTTTCAAACCATGATCCGTAACCTTCTGCTCACGGCACTTCGCAGCCTCAAGAAAAACAAGTTTTTTTCTTTTCTGAATATTGCAGGCCTCGCTATTGGCATGGCTGTTTTCCTGCTTATCGCGCAGTATGTTTGGTTTGAAAATAGCTACGAAGATTTTGTTCCAGATAACGATAATATTTATCGCGTTACGCTTACTTCTTATCTCAACGATGAGCTGGTGATGAATAGCGCCGAAAATTATCCCGGTGTTGGCCCCGCACTCACGAACGAGCTGCCCGAAGTGACCGGTTATGCGCGTTTATATAATATGGGCTATAAGAACAATGTGATTATCACCCATGAAGAAGCCAAACCTGATCCCATTGCTTTCAAACACCGGAAATTTTTGTATGCGGATTCTTCTTTCCTGCCCATGATGGGTTATGCCATGGCACACGGGGATGCGCGCACGGCGCTGGCAGAACCTTTTACGGCCGTGGTTTCTGAAAAATATGCACGTCTCTATTTTGGCAACGAAGACCCAATAGGCAAAATGCTACGGTTGCAGGACGACGATTTTAACAATGAACTGGTGAAAGTTACAGGCGTCTTCAAAGATCTGCCCCGCAATACCCACCTCAAATTTGATATTCTTTTTTCTTATGAAACATTGTTCACCCGTTTTGAGCGGGCGCCATTCCGCTATGACCAAACCTGGCAGCGTAAAGACATGTATACTTTTATCCAGGTGCGGCCTGGAACCGATCAACGGGTTCTTGAATCGAAGTTTCCCGGTATTGTTGCGAAATCAAATCCCGAGTTAAAGGCTCGCAACCAGAGCGACGTGCTGTTGTTACAACCCGTCAAAGACATTCACCTGCGATCCAATCTTGCTGAAGAAGCCGAACCGAACGGCGACGCGCGCATGGTGATGTTTCTCGGGCTCATCGGTCTGTTTGTGATCGTGATCGCCTGGATCAACTACGTGAACTTGTCGACGGCCAAAGCCATGGAACGCGCCAAAGAAGTGGGTGTGAGAAAAGTGATGGGTGCCTTTAAGGCCCAGCTCATCCGCCAGTTTCTGGCAGAGTCTGCGTTAATCAATCTATGCTCCGTGGTGCTGGCCTTTGGCATAGTGGCGCTGGTGCTCCCGTATTTTCAACTCATCTCTGGAGTACAATTGATATTCACCGATCTTTTGCAGCCTTGGTTCCTGGGCTTGGTGTTTTCGCTCTGGATCATCGGAACTTTGCTGTCTGGTTTTTACCCCGCACTTGTGCTGTCGTCGTTTAAGCCTGTTACGGTATTGAAGGGCAGGATCAATAATAGCAGCGGCGGCGTGGCGTTGCGCAAGACACTTGTCGTGCTTCAGTTCACGGCCTCTGTAGCGTTGATCGCTGGAACCATGATCGTTTACCGGCAGCTCAATTTTATGATGAAGCGCGACATGGGCATGGATATCAACCAAGTGTTGGTGGTGGAACGCCCCGGAATTTCTCCGAGAGATCGCCATGCATTCAACTCGGCCATCGATGTTTTCAGAAATGAATTAAAAAACCATCCATCTATTCAGGCTGTGACAACATCGATAACCATTCCAGGTAAACAGCGTGAGTATAAGGTCGTTGTGAAAAAATACGGCGCTTCGGATGATGAACAGATAGGCGTGCGGTTCAATAGCATGGATTATAACTTCCTGGACGTTTTTAAAATGAGACTCATTTCAGGTCGCAGGTTCTCTGAAGAGTTTTCACAAGATCCGGATACCTCGGTAATTATTACTGAATCGGCGGCTAAATTAATGGGTTACAAAAAACCTGAAGATGCCGTAGGACAAACGCTGGCTATCACACAGTTTCAATGGTCGCCCATCATTGTTGGCGTGGTCAACGACTATCACCAGGTGTCGATGAAGAAAGCCCTAGATCCTTCGGTTTTTTATTGTTCGCCTTATGGCGGAGAATTTTATTCAATTCGCATCAATACGCGCGATGTCCAAAAAACCGTTCAGCATATACAAAACTCCTGGCAAAAAGCTTTCCCGGGAAATCCTTTCGAGTATTTTTTCCTCGACGACTACTTCAACCAGCAATACGAGAATGAAAAAAAATTCGGCGGCCTGTTTACCACCTTCGCTGTGCTGGCCATGATCGTGGGTTGCCTGGGATTGTTCGGACTTTCGGCTTACACCGCCATTCAGCGCACGAAAGAGATTGGCATTAGAAAAGCATTGGGATCCAGTGAAAGCGGAATTTTTGTGCTGCTCTCCAAGGATTATTTGAAATTGGTATTCCTGTCTATTCTGCTGGCTACGCCCGTGGTTTGGGTGGTCATGAATAATTGGATCGAAACTTTCCCTTATCGAACGTCGATCACTCTAAGTGTATTCCTGACTTCCGGCATTATGGTGTTGTTGATCTCTTTGTTCACAGTAAGTTATCAAACCCTCAGAGCAGCCCGCACCAATCCGGTTGATTCGCTGCGATATGAATGAAGTTACCAAAATCACATTGAGGTTAGGTTTAAGCTCGTGGTGTTTGGCACTGGATTGTAGGCGTTGAGTTTGTACTTTTGCGCATGACCTATCCTGTGCTGGAAGTAGTTGAAGAAGTAAAACAAAATCTTCGCAATCATCGGACCGTTATTCTGCAGGCCCCGCCAGGCGCCGGGAAGTCCACTATTTTGCCACTGCAATTGTGGCATGAGCCGTGGCTAAACGGCAAAAAGACCATCATGCTTGAACCACGTCGATTGGCTGCTCGTTCGGTGGCCATGCGTATGGCCGACCTGGTGAACGAGGACGTGGGCGCTACAGTGGGCTACAGGGTTCGCTTCGAAACGAAAGTGAGCGCTCGTACCAAGCTGGAAGTTGTAACGGAAGGTATTCTCACGCGCATGATCCAGCACGACAACTCGCTCGATGACGTTGGTTTGGTCATATTTGACGAATTTCACGAGCGAAGTCTCCAAGCCGATCTGGCTCTTGCCCTGAGTTTACAGGTACAGCAAGTGCTCCGCGATGATCTCCGCATCCTCATCATGTCGGCAACATTGGATGGCGACAAATTGTCCAGGATATTAAAAGCGCCAATGATCACGAGCGAGGGCCGCCAGTTTCCGGTCACACACAGGTATGTTGTGCCCGACGCTCAGGCACCGTTGGCGGTGAGTGTGGCCAAAACAGTTCGCAAAGCGTTGCAGGAACAACCGGGAGACATACTCGTATTTCTTCCCGGAGCCGGCGAAATTCGGCGTACCGCCGATCTGCTCGAAGCAGAGAATCTTTCAGCCAGTTTGTTTGAACTTTATGGCGACCTTCCATATCGTCAGCAGCAAGAGGCCATACTTCCTCACCCGCAGGGGAAACGAAAAATAATTTTAGCTACATCCATCGCCGAGACTTCGCTCACCATCGAAGGTATTACCACCGTGGTTGATGGAGGTTACTCGCGCGTGCCACGGTTCGATCCGCGCAGCGGATTGACGCGACTGGAAACTGTTCGAGTGACCAAGGATGCAGCAGATCAGCGCGCAGGTCGCGCGGGCAGGCTAGGACCTGGCGTTTGTTATCGGTTGTGGAGTGAAGGAACTCAGGCAAACTTAGTAGCCAGTCGCAGTCCGGAAATTCTAGAGGCCGATCTCGCTCCCCTTGTGCTGGAGTTGGCGCAATGGGGCGTTAAGAATATTTTTGAATTAACCTGGATCACGCCTCCACCTGCAGGCGCTGTAAATCAAGCTAGGGAATTGCTGCAAGAGCTTGAAGCCTTGGAGAATGACCGTATAACCGAACGTGGCAAAGAAATGCTCGACCTGCCAACCCATCCGCGCATGGCACACATGCTGCTCACGGCAAAAGACGATCAGTTAGCGGTGGCGACCGACGTTGCTGCGTTGCTGGAGGAGCGCGACCCTTTACCACGTGGATCTGGCGCCGACTTAAGTCTGCGCCTTGAAGCGTTGCGAAAATGGCGGAGTGGTGTGAAAGCTCAGGGAGAAAATAATGTTTTTGAGCGAATAGAAAAACTCGCCGCGGCCTGGAGGAGGCTGATGAACGTGCGTTCCGGCAACAGCATCGTGTCTGACGCTGACGTCGGAGCCCTGATCATGGCGGCCTATCCCGAACGAATTGCCAGGCAAGCTGAGAAACACAGTGAACGTTATAAGCTTGCCAATGGCAGGATGGCGAGGCTGCCGGATCATGATCCATTGACTCGAGAGCCCTGGCTGGCCATTGCACAATTAGATGCTGGCATGGGAGAAGGAAAAATTTTTCTGGCTGCGCCACTTCATGAAGACGATCTCGCGCCGCTAACACATGAGAAAGAGATCGTCAAGTGGGACGATGAACGCAATATGCTGGCGGCAACACTCGAACGCCGTATTGGAAACCTACTGCTGTCGTCACGCCCCTTGACAAAAATATCGGAAGAACTGCGTATAAAAATAATCTGCAGTACGCTTCGTGAAAAAGGTTTGTCAATGTTGAATTGGGACGATACGCAGAAAGAATGGCAGGCGCGCATCATGAGCATTCGTCAATGGCGCACGCAGGAGAGATGGCCCGATGTGAGCGACGAAGCATTGCTGGACGCACTTGAAGACTGGCTTGCGCCGTTTTTGGGCAATGCGTACAAACAAACCGACTTGCAACGATTGGATTTAAATAGTGCCCTTATCGGCATACTTCCGTGGGACTTAAATAACAAACTTGATGCACTGGCGCCTCAGAAGATCAAAGTTCCCAGCGGCTCGATGATCAAGTTGCAATATTTTATCGATGGTCGCCCACCGGTCATGGAAGTTCGCCTACAGGAGGTGTTTGGATTACTGGAAACGCCAACCGTCAACGAAGGCCGCAACAAGATCATGTTACACTTGTTGTCGCCGGGTTACAAACCTGTGCAGGTGACGCAGGACCTGAAAAGCTTCTGGACCAACACCTACAGTGAAGTAAGGAAAGAACTGCGCATGCGATACCCGAAGCATTCGTGGCCAGAAGACCCATGGACTGCCGAGGCTGTGCGTGGTGTGAAGAAAAAGATCAATTGACAGATCGCTTAATAAACA
>JBMOKS010000342.1:14967-16910 GCA_049324355.1 Bacteroidota bacterium | reverse complement strand
TCCAGTCAATGGAAAGAGATTAAAAATACTTCGTTGCAACAACAAATTGTCACCCTTCCTGATGGGAGCAGAGTAACGCTGAAGCAACACAGTCAAATTAAATTTCCTGCTGCATTCGAGGCAGATCATCGCGAAGTTTTTCTCGAGGGTGAAGCTTTCTTCGAAGTGACGAAAGATAACAAACGTCCGTTCATGGTCTATGCACAAGAGATCGTCACCAGGGTGTTAGGAACGAGTTTTACGGTGAAAGCACTGGGAGAAAAAGTTACGGTCGCGGTAAAAACCGGAAAGGTATCGGTATACAGAAAAACCGGAGCGCCGCAACAAGTTGTTCTAACACCTAATCAGCAAGCGGTATATGGCAAATCAGCGGAACAGGTTTCACACACGCTGGTACAAACACCCGAGATCATTTTGCCGCCCGCAGAAGTCACCAAGATGCATTTCGAAGAAGCTCCTGTTTCCGAGATATTCAACGCACTTGAAATTGCTTACGGCGTAGACATTGTATACGACGAAGCCAAGCTTGCCGGCTGTTCCCTTACTACATCATTGTTGGATGAGCCACTCTACACACGCTTGAATATTATTTGTAAAGCCATCGGCGCGACTTACGCAGTAAACGATATCCAGGTTGTCGTCGAAAGCGACGGTTGTCATTGATCCGTAGTCTTACATTGTTCTCAACTTAACCCAAAGTAGCCTATGAAAGAAAACTCTACTTAACCACGCCCATAAAAAAACGAAGCCGATGATGTTGCGATCATCACCGGCTCGTTGACCTGCTGCATCACAGTTCGCGATGCAGAAGCCCTCGTTTTTGCCAGTTTCTTAACAAAAACTTCATTAAATTATGAATAAACCTAAAGCTATTCAACATGCCCTCTTTGTTTTTATGAAGATAACGCTGACACAAGCCTTGATCATGGCCGTGTTGACGTCTATCGTCTATGCGGCGGACCTCAAGGGGCAGGAAATATTGGATAAGAAGGTATCTCTGATTGCGGAAAATAGGGAGATTAAATCCATTCTTACTGATATAGAAAAAAAGGCCCAAGTGCGATTCACTTATCGCTCCAGACTCATTCAAGCTTCGCGAAAAGTATCGATCCATACTACCGAAACAAAATTGAGTGAAATACTCAGTCTCATTCTTGGACCCGGAATCATTTATGAGGCCATCGGAAAACAGATCATTTTGCGGCCTGAAGAAAATATAGCCCCTGAGCCCGATTACGATGTTGTCAAAGAGCCCATTGCTGACATCACCGTTAGGGGACATGTATCCGACGAGACCGGCGTGGCCGTTCCTGGTGTAAACGTATTGGAAAAAGGAACTACCAATGGAACAACAACCGACGCCAACGGAGATTTCAGCCTTAACGTAGCTGACGAAAATTCCGTACTCGTTTTTTCCTTCATCGGTTTTATAACACAGGAAGTTCAAGTAGCTAACACCACCAATTTCAATATCTCATTAAAATCTGACCTTGTCTCGCTCACTGAGGTTGTGGTGGTGGGTTACGGAGAGCAAAAGAAGGCCACTATCACCGGCTCTGTTACATCAGTAAAAAGCGATGTGATCACACAAGCGCCCGTTACCAATTTAACTAACGCCTTAGCCGGTCGATTGCCCGGTGTTATTTTCGTAAACCGCTCCGGTGAACCTGGTTACGATGGTTCTCAAATTCGTATTCGCGGAACCAACACCATCGGAAATCCCTCAGCATTGGTTGTTATCGACGGTATCGCCAACAGAAACGGCGGACTCGAACGTCTCAACCCGCAAGACATCGAGAGCATCACGGTGCTGAAAGATGCTTCTGCTGCTATCTATGGCGCACAAGCAGCCAACGGTGTGATCCTTGTCACCACCAAAAGGGGAAAGGCCGGCAAGCCGGAGATCAACTTCAATTACAACATTGGATTTAACCGGCCCACAC
>JBMOKS010000342.1:0-14957 GCA_049324355.1 Bacteroidota bacterium | reverse complement strand
CGCAACAGGACCCCACGTTACTCTGCAGATGATATCCAGAAATTCAAAGACGGCTCCGACCCCTGGCGATACCCTAACACCGACTGGTACGGCGCCGTGATCAAACCTTATTCGTTACAAGACAACACCAACTTATCGCTCTCCGGCGGCACTGCCGATGGCGTGAAATATTTTGTTTCGCTGGGCATGCTGAATGAAGATGGATTTTATAAGAACAGCGCCACGAAATACAAACAATACAATTTCAGGTCGAACATCGATGCCAAGATCACAGACTATTTCCATCTCTCTGCCGATCTTGCCGGACGCCAGGAAAACAGAAACTTCCCCACACGTCCTGCCTCATCGATCTTTAGAATGCTGATCCGCGGCAAACCGAATTTACCCGCTTACTGGCCCAATGGTTTACCCGGTCCAGACATCGAGAATGGCGACAACCCCGTAGTGACCAGCACCAATGCCACCGGCAGCACCGTAGACAATAATTATGTTTTTCAAAGTAACCTTCGGGCAAAAATTGATGTGCCTTGGGTAAGTGGTTTGAATGTTATTGTCAACGCATCGTTTGACGAAGGCTTCAGACCCGTTAAAACTTTTGCAACGCCATGGTATCTCTACACCTGGGATTATGCTTCGTACGATGCCGATGGGAATCCTATACTTGTCAAATCTCCGCGCGGTCTTAGTGCACCACAGCTTACCGAGTCCATGGAAAGAACCTCGGGCAGAACTACCAATGCGTACCTCAATTATTCCAAAGAGTTTGGCGTGCATAGCGTGGCATTCATGGTAGGTGCCGAGAAGCAACAGATCAGAGGAAACAATTTCAATGCTTTCCGCAATGCTTACATCTCACCTGCCGTGTCGCAGTTGTTTGCCGGTGGCGATAACCTCAGCAAAACCAACAACGGACGCGCCTATGAAACAGCCCGCTTGAATTACTTCGGTCGTATCAACTACAGCTACAACGAGAAATACTTACTGGAAATGGTTTGGCGGTACGATGCCTCCTACATCTTCCCGGAGAATTCACGCTGGGGATTTTTCCCGGGCATTTCTGCCGGATGGGTATTGTCTGAAGAAAACTTCATGAAAGGCATCCCCGTAGTCGACAGGCTCAAACTCCGCGGATCGTGGGGCCAGTTAGGTAATGATAAAACCCACCCGTCCGATCCAAGACAAGATGAGTTCCAATACCTGTCGGCATTTGGATTTGGTGGAAGTTACATCTTCAACTACACCACATTAACGACGAGCATCTCTCCTACCTCTGTGCCCAACCCCAATATCACGTGGGAAGTGGCCAACAATACAAACCTGGGTATCGAAGGCACTTTGTTCGGCGGAAAAATTTCTTTCGAGATGGACTACTTCAATAATATCCGTTCGAGAATGCTGATACCGCGCGCGGCATCAATTCCCCGTACGGCAGGATTTAATCCACCCAACGAAAACCTTGGAAGACTAAGGAACCGAGGTTTTGATTTCCTCGTCAGCTATGACGGACAGGCCGGAGAGATCACTTATCAGGTTGGATTGAATGGCGGATACTCGAAAAATAAAATTCTGTTCTGGGATGAGCCCGCAGGATTCGATCCATGGCAAACTTCCACAGGCAGACCGGTGGGAAGCGCATTGTTCTATAATGCCATCGGTGTGTTCAAAGATCAGGCTGCTGTTGATGCTTATCCGCACTGGCCCGGAGCACGTCCCGGCGATATTATCTTCGAAGATGTGAACAAAGACAATGTGATTGACGGAAAAGATCGCGTACGGCAGACCGAAAATAATATTCCCAGATTTCAGGGAGGTGTATCACTCTCTGCGAAGTACAAAGGATTTGATCTGGCCATCCTCTTTCAGGGAGCTACCGGAGCGAAGCAATACATTCGCACACAATCCGGCGACTTCGGAAACTACCTGCTGGACTACGCCAAAAAACGCTGGACAACAGAAAACCCGAACAGCGAACATCCGCGAACCTTCAACCGCGAAGATGAATACTGGATCTCTCAAGCCAACACATATTGGTATAGAAGCACCGACTACCTGCGCCTGAAAAATCTTCAGTTGGGATATACGCTGGCTCCCGAATTAGTAAAGAAAGCAGGCTTAAAAAGCGCTCGCCTGTATGTGAACGGCATCAACCTGTTTACGATCGATAGCTTCAAGGTTTACGATCCGGAGACCGATAACCAGGATGCAACCGTGTATCCTCAAAAGCGAGTTTACAACGCAGGTGTTAACCTAACCTTCTAATCGAAACACGTATGAAAAATATCATCAAAATATTTTTAGTCATCGTACTTCTTCTGCCGGCAGCTTCCTGTAATCAGGATTTCCTGAATGTCGAGCCTCAGGATCGGTTGAGCGACGCCGCCGTATGGAATGATCCGGCATTGGCAGAAGCTTTTGTTAATGAAATGTATCGCGGACTAGGGCACGGCATCAAGGAATTGATGGCCGGCTCAATGGCCGACGAGTCGCATTTTATTCACAACTACGGCTCAGCGCAAGTTGTACAATCGAACCTCACCCCTGCCGACATCGGCTCATGGGGCCGCGGAGATTTTGAAGAGTTCCGCTGGGGCGATCTTTACAGGCGCATCCGGCAAATCAACCTCTTTTTCGAGAACATCGATAAAGTGCCCACCGAAGATACTGACTGGAAAGACCGCATGAAGGGAGAAGTACATTTTCTGAACGCATACTTCTATCACAATCTCGTGAGATTACATGGTGGCGTTCCACTCGTCAAAAAAACATTCGGCCTGAAGGATGATTTTTTCGTGAGCCGCAACACCCTCGAAGAATGTATTCAATACATCGTAGATGAAGCGGACCTCGCTGCCTCTTTGCTGCCTTTAAACTACGGCGTAAGTCCCGAAGATATCGGTCGGGCGACCAAAGGTGCTGCGCTGGCCTTGAAGTCAAGAATGTTGTTGTATGCTGCCAGCGAACTTTATAACAACGCGAGCTGGGCAGCAGGTTATTCATCGCCTCAGTTGGTATCTTACACTTCCGGCAGCAGAACAGCGCGTTGGCAGGCGGCCAAAGATGCTGCTAAAGCGGTGATCGACCTGGGTGAGTACAGCCTTCAGCAGACCGGAAACCCCACGAAAGATTATACGGATGTGTTCCTGCTAAAAGATAGCAAAGAAGCGATCTTCAGTCGTTACTTCATTAAGAGTCGCGGCTGGGAAGACGGCGCGCTGCCCGGACTTTGCAATGGCCCCAACGGATATCACAACTGGGGCGGCAACACACCGATCCAGGAATTGGTAGACGATTACGAGATCAGCGACGGAACTAAATTTGACTGGAACAATCCGGTGCATGCCAATGCGCCTTATGTAAATCGCGATCCGAGATTTTACGCTTCGATTTTATACGATCAGGCACCCTGGAGGCCACGTCCCAGCGATGCCAAAGAAATGGACCCCGACGGAAAAGTGATCATTCGCTCCGTAGAGACCGCCCCGAATGTGTGGACGCCCGGTCTTGACACACGCGATGGCCCCATTGAAGACTGGAACGGCGGATATTCCGGATACTACATGCGGAAATTTATCGATCCTGCCGTTGTACATGAATATGCCGCGGCGGGTGGCAACCAAGAGGCACCCTGGCATTTCTTCAGACTCGCCGAGATCTACCTGAACTATGCCGAAGCTTGTATTGAACTCGGACAAGACGACGAAGCGAAACTCTACATCAACAAACTCAGAGCTCGCGCTGGAATGCCCGACATTACTGAAACAGGCGCCGCGCTAATGACGCGTTACCGCAACGAACGCAGAATTGAACTGGTGTTCGAGCAGCACCGCTACTTCGACGTGCGTCGCTGGATGATTGCGCCACAGGCACTGGGTCGAAATGCCAATGGTATTGTAATCGAAGTACCCTTTGGGCAACCGGCTGAGTATGCTGTGAGCAAAGTGCAGGATCGGGCATGGAACAACAAAATGTATTTCCTGCCCATCATTCAGGATGAAATGAACCGTAACAAGAACCTGGTGCAAAATCCATTGTATTAACTAGTCCATTGTATTAACTAGACACTGATAGTTAGGTAATTTAGTTCAAGCCATCCGGATGCTGCTCTCCACACCGGATGGCTTTTTTAATTTTTCAAAATATGATGCTAACCCGATATGCCTTTGCTTTGATCTCGTTGTCGCTGCTGACCAAATGCGCGCAAGATCAAAATACACTATTCAAGCTCGTACCTGCCGATGAGTCGGGCCTCAACTTTGAAAATACCGTAGTGGAAAAAGACTCCATCAACATTCTCACAGTACAATACATGTATCATGGCGGAGCTGTGGCCATCGGCGATTTTAACAACGACGATCTGCAAGATATTTTCTTCAGCGGCAACATGGTTCCCAACAAGCTTTATCTTAACCGCGGAGGTTTAAAATTTGAAGACGTAACCGACCACGCCGGCATCGGTGGCAATGGAAAATGGAATTCAGGTGTTGCGCTCGCCGACGTAAATGCCGACGGCCTGCTGGATATTTATGTCTGCGCCACCATAAAAAAAGATTCAGCCGACCGGGCCAACGCACTGTTCATTAACAAAGGTTTTAACGAAAACCGTATTCCGCATTTCGAAGATGAGGCTAAGCAATATGGTGTCGACGATATGGGTTATAGCCAAAACGCTGCATTCTTCGACTACGACAGGGATGGCGACCTCGACCTCTATGTACTCACTAACCTTGAAAGCGATAAGATCCCTAGTAACTATCGCCCAAAAATAACCGATGGCTCCGCACTGAACAACGATCAGCTTTACAGAAATAACGGCAACCGAACATTTTCAAATGTTACTCAGGAGGCCGGTATCCTCATCGAAGGTTATGGGCTTGGCATCGCCGTTGCCGATCTAAACAACGACGACTGGCCGGATCTTTACATCGGCAACGATTATGTATCGAACGACATTCTTTACATCAACAACCGCGACGGCACTTTCACCAATGAGATCGAAAGCCGGCTAAAACATCAATCGCTTTTTACGATGGGTGTCGATATTGCCGACATCAACAATGACAAGTCGCTGGATATCATCACACTGGATATGCTACCGGAGAATAACCTGCGAAGAAAAACCGTATCAGGTGCCGGGGCAAACTACTTTAGCTACATCAATAATGTGGAATACGATTACGAACATCAGTACATGCGAAACATGCTGCATGTAAACAATGGCGATGGCACGTTCAGTGAAGTGGGGCAGATGGCGGGCATCCACCAAACGGAATGGAGCTGGTCTTCCTTGTTCGCCGATGTCGACAATGATGGTCATCGCGACCTGCTGGTCACAAACGGCTTTCCAAAAGATGTTACCGACAAAGACTACGTGAATTTCAAACGTGAGGTCGGCGTATTCCAACATCACCGGTCGCTGATAGATTCTATTCCTGTACTCAAGGTACCGAACTATGCTTTTCAAAACCATGGAGATCTTTCGTTTACCGACCAGACAAAAGCCTGGGGACTCTCCTATCCATCCTTCTCTAATGGAGCCGCGTTTGCCGATTTAGACAATGATGGCGATCTCGACTATGTGGTTAACAATATCAATGACAAAGCTTTTCTTTTTGAAAATCAGTTGTATCACGCCAGTGAAGAGAAAAATAAAAATCATTTCGTACGCATAAAACTAAAGGGCAAAGCGAATAACAGCTCCGGGCTGGGAGCCAAGATCACGATCAAGTGCGGCGACCATGTGCAGTTTCATGATCATTCCATCTATCGCGGATACCTTTCTACCGTAGAAGACATTATTCATTTTGGCATCGGCAACCACACGTCGATAGACTCGATCCACGTGCAATGGCCCGACGGAAACGTTCAATCATTTAGTCATCTCAAAGCAGACCAGGTACTAACAATACAACACGAACAATCAAAGCCTGGATCTAATTCGCGCCAAACTTTTCACCTCAAACAACTTTTAGTCCGCGATGTCACTGAGGCACGCGGTTTACAATACATGCACCAGGAACGCGACAAAATAGATTTCTACAAGCAACGCACGTTGCCACATAAATTCTCTCAAGCCGGACCAGGGCTTGCCATTGGCGACATCGATGGCGATCGACTCGAAGACGTGATCATTGGCGCTTCAGCCCGGTTCGACGAAACCATATTTAAGCAACAACGAGATGGAACCTTCAAATCTTTCACCTTGAAAAAGGCATCGGAGATAAAGTCAGAGGATGAGGGATTGTTGCTCTTCGACGCCGACAACGACAATGACCTCGACCTCTATATCGCAAGTGGCAGCTATGAATATGAGGCTGGCGATGTTGCTTACCAGGATCGTCTTTATAAAAATGACGGCTCCGGCAAGTTCGTATTAGACGCCGAAGCACTACCCGAAACCACCGCAAGTGGTTCATGCGTGCGAGCGGCAGACATTAACCAAGATGGTTATCTGGATCTTTTTGTTGGCGGTCGTGTGGTGACAGGCTCTTATCCGCTACCGGCCGAAAGTTATGTACTCTTAAATGAACGGGGAAAGTTCAGAAATGCAACTTCCGAGATCAGTACTCAATTAAAGAACGTCGGCATGGTCACCGATGCTTTGTGGACCGATTTTAACAACGACGACAAAGTCGACCTGATCGTAGTGGGTGAATTTATGCCAGTCACAATCTTTCAAAACATCAACGGCAAACTCAAAAAGATAGATCACACAGGCCTGGAGAATCTTACAGGCTGGTGGAACAGCATCACGGGCGCCGACTTTGACCGCGACGGCGACACCGACTATGTGGCGGGCAACCTGGGCTTGAACAACTATTATCATATCTCCGACGAGCATCCGTTACGGGTTTATGCAAAAGATTTCGACAACAACGAAAGCATCGATGCCATAGTTAGTTGCTATTTCAAGTCAGAAGAGGGTGACCTTCGAGAATACCCGGCACACTTCTGGGACGAGCTGTTTACCCAAAGTCCGAAATTCAGAAATCAATTTAATAGCTATAAACACTACGGCCGCACCACGATGACCGAGCTGCTCAAGCCTTATGATCAATCAGGCATGCAGGTTCTCAAAGCCAACTATTCACAAACCAGTTACATTGAAAACCAAGGCAATGGTACCTTCACGATAAAACCATTACCTCAACCTGCACAGTTGGCTCCTGTTAACGGCTTGCTCGCCAACGACATCAACGGCGATGGAAACCTTGACTTATTACTGGTGGGAAACGATTATGGCAACGAAGTGTTTTCCGGGCGATACGACGCATTCACCGGCCTGATCTTACTCGGTGATGGAACAGGTAATTTTCAAGTCGCGGCCACCGGAGGCCTGCAAGTTACCGGCGACGCCAAAGCCCTGGGCCGGCTGCATGCAACGGGCGGAGATCTTTTTATAGCAACACAAAACCTGGACAGCGTTCGCGTCTTTGCATCCGGCTGCGTCACAAAAAAGAAACCGATCACCTATCAACCTCTTCCGCTCGACAGCTGGGCGGAACTTACGTTGGAAGGCGGAAAAATAGAAAAATTAGACTTCTACTACGGTTGTGGTTATCTCTCACAATCGTCGCGAACGGTTAAAATACCTTCTCAAGCCATGAAGATGACCGTTCACGACTTCTCAGGGAAACGTCGCGAAGTTGACTTGAAGAAGAATGTGATCACCATCGCAGAAAAGAAATAGTGCCAAATATTTAACTTGTTTAGAACTTCCTCACCATGAACCTAGCCCGATTCATAAGACCCCTGATCTTCGGTTTTTACATTTTCTCATGCCTTCAATGCTCGGATGAATCCCGCCAATTCACAGAGCTATCGGCTGACGATACCGGTTTATATTTCAGAAACGACATTGTAGAAAGTAAGCACAACAACATCATGACTTACGAATACTCCTACAACGGCGGTGGCGTGGCGGCGGGAGACTTGAACCACGATGGATTGGCCGACTTGTATTTTACAGGTAACTCAACACCGAACAAATTGTTTCTAAACAAGGGCAACTGGAAATTCGAAGACGTAACAGCGCAGACAAAAACCGAAGGACGAACCGATTGGAAAACGGGAGTCACCATGGCCGATGTAAATGCCGATGGGTGGCTCGACATTTATTTATGTTATTCCGGCAATGCTCCGGGTGAAGGCTACAATTTGCCGGTCACGAAAGACTATCCAAACCGGTCGAATCAACTTTATATCAATATGGGCTGCTCGCCCGGAGGCACACCGACCTTCACGGAACGAGCCAAAGAATATGGCCTAGACGCTATCGGCACATTTTCAACGCAAGCTTATTTTTTTGATTACGACCGCGACCAGGATCTCGACATGTTTCTGCTCAACCATGCCAATATGTTCTACGCAGCGTTTTTCAACACCACTCGACTGAGAAATCTGAGGCATCCCTACTTTGGAAACAAGCTGTATCGAAACAATAACAATAAGTTTGAAGAAGTAAGCAAGGAAGCGGGCATCCACGGCAGCGGACTTAACTTCGGACTGAGTGCGGCCATCAGCGATCTCAACTTCGACGGGTGGCCCGACATTTACGTTACCAACGACTACGAAGAGCAGGATTTCTGCTACATCAACAATCGTGACGGCACGTTTAAAGAAGCTTCCCATCAAATGTTCGGTCACCTTTCAAAATTCGGCATGGGTTCTGACATCGCCGACATCAACAACGACGGACTGCAGGACATCATGGTGCTCGATATGCTGCCCGAAGACAACCATCGCCAGAAATTATTAAAGGGCCCCGACGAGTACGATCGTTATACGCTGGCTGCAGACAGCGGGTATCATCATCAGAACATGCGTAACACACTGCAGCTCAATAGGGGTTTCGGGCCCGACAGCTTACCGAGATTCAGCGAGATCGGACAACTCGCCGGCGTTTCCAACACCGACTGGAGCTGGGCTCCCCTATTTGTCGATCTTGATAACGACGGACTAAAAGACATCTTCGTAGCCAACGGATACCTGCGTGACTTCAATAACATGGATTTCATTAAATATAATAGTGAGGCTTACGCGCAAGCCAAAGCTACCGGCAAACCGGTTGATTATTTAAAACTCATTCAGCAACTGCCCTCAACACGCCTGAACAACTATGTATTTAAAAACGAAGGCGGCATTCAATTCAGCAACAAAACAACCGAATGGGGATTAACCCGAAAATCTGTTTCGAACGGAGCGGTATACGCGGACCTCGACAACGACGGAGACCTCGACATCGTCACCAATAATCTGAACGACAACATCATGGTGTTGCGAAACAATCAACAGCAACGGCAACAAAACAATTTTGTAAAGATCACGCTCAAAGGAAAAAATCCCAACACCCAGGGACTGGGATCCAAAATTTGGGTAACACTCGACGACAAGACAATATTTCACGAGGCTTACTTCACTCGCGGCTTTCAATGCAGCGTTGAACCGGTCATAACTATTGGTATTGGAAAATCTCAAACGGCCAAGGAAATAAAGATACTGTGGCCCGACAATACGGAATCTGTTGTGAACCATGTGCCGGCCAATCAAAGCATCGTCGTTGAACAGGAGAAAACAAAATCAGCACCCGACGCCAGGCAACCGCCTAACCTCACCTCACTCCACGACGCATCAGGAATATCAGGAATTGATTTC
This sequence comes from Bacteroidota bacterium, assembly GCA_049324355.1. Lineage (GTDB taxonomy): Bacteria > Bacteroidota > Bacteroidia > Cytophagales > Cyclobacteriaceae > Chryseosolibacter. Next base: position 5,306 of record JBMOKS010000342.1, on the reverse strand, counting down.
AGGCACCAGGAAAATAAGTTCATCGATTTCAAAATGCAGAGGCTGCTCTTCTATCAGCTTTCGAAACTGGGTGGCAAACTGGCGAAAGGCGATGTGAACAAAGACGGTAATGACGATATCTTTTTTGGCGGCGCTTCCGGCCAACCTGGCACATTGTATTTTGGCAATTTCGATGGCACGTTTTACAAAGCAAATTCACAACCCTGGAATGAAGACGCTGTCGCTGAAGATACCGATGCACTTTTCTTCGATGCCGACAACGATGGCGATGAAGATATTTATATTGTAAGCGGAGGCACTGAATTTATACCCGGCGCTCCGCTCTACCAAGACCGGATCTACGCAAACAATGGACAAGGTCTGTTTCAAAAAGTTACACATGCTCTCCCTGAAGAAACGACGAGTGGAAGTTGTGTTTCCGCGGCCGACTTTGATAAAGATGGAGATCTGGATATTTTCGTGGGTGGCAGACTTACGCCTTCGAACTATGGAGTAATACCTCAAAGTTTTTTACTTCGCAATGACTCTCAACCCGGCGCACCCAAATTCACCGATACAAAACACAACATCCTTCAACACGTCGGAATGGTCACCGATGCCATTTGGACCGACTTCAACAACGACACATGGCCAGACCTCATGCTGACTGGCGAGTGGATGCCAATACGGCTCTTTGAAAACAAAAAAGGAAAACTTACTGAACTAAAAATCCCGGCACTTGAAAAAAGTAATGGCTGGTGGACGTGCATCTTTCCCTATGACGTTGACCGCGATGGCGACATTGACTATCTCGCGGGAAACGCAGGCATGAATTTACAATTCAAAGCCTCCTCCACCGAGCCAGTCGAGCTGTTTTCCGGCGACTTCAATAACGACGGCGTGTTAGATCCTATTGTGAGTTACTACGTGCAGGGTGAAAGATATCCTTTGGCCAGCCGCGACGAATTGCTGGAACAGATCGCACCGTTGCGAAAAAAATTCGTATCCTATTCCAGCTATGCCCTCGCTTCCTTGGAGAGCGTTGCAGATCGTGAACAGCTTGAAAAAGCTTATCACTTTCAGGCCTTTGAACTCCGGTCATCATGGCTGGAAAACATCGGCGGAAAGGATTTTAAACTTAAGAACCTTCCTGTGCCCAGCCAGTTTTCATGCGTCAACGGATTTATAAGCGCTGATTTCGACGGCGATGGATTGGAAGAAATATTGGCTGTCGGAAATTTCTTTCCCTACAAGCCACAATTAGGAAGAAGCGATGCCTCGTTTGGAACATTTTTATACTTCGAAGGTGGCGAACTACAAGTCGGAGATGGCGTCACAGCACACACCTGGTTAAACGGCGATATTCGTGATATCATCATAGCAAAGTCAACAGCTGGCGCAAAAAAAATTGTAGTTTCAAGAAACAACGATAAAGCCGGCGTATACGATATCCGGGCTTCTCAAAGCATGATCGCTGCACAACACAAATGACGACATAGTTTATAGAGGTGACTGTACTTGCAAAGCTTTCCGGTCTTGCAACAGCTGCTGACATTTCTCCACAATGTTGATGGCACGATGATACAACTCCTGGTTGCCCTTGGTGGTTTTCCCTAAGATCATTCTGCATTCCGGTATAAACACGATCGCAAAATCAGGATCTTGAAATGTAACATCTGTATTGTCGATGATATCCGCGTATTTGATCATCTGAGCTTCCGGGCTTACCAAAGCGAGTCGTTCGGCCTCTTTTATCTTGCGGATCTTTCGTTTGAGATCGGGAAAAGTTGCTTTTATGTAAATATCCGTGAGTTCTTCAACTATTTTTACAGTTTTGATCACCTGCGTCTTGGTCATAAAACCACTCAGAAAATCAGCGATCTGTTTTTTAGTTGTCGCGGTGTCTTCAAGAACATCATGCAGTAAAGCAGCTGAAAGGATGGTAACATCGCTGGTATACTGACGGCAGGTGGCCATCACTCGTAACGGATGGTTGATGTAGCGCTCGTTTGCATATTTTCTTTTTTGCTCACCATGTGCCTGATCGGCGAATACAATGACCCTCTCTAATATCTCTTCCAAAACACTGTCCTCCATAAAAATACGTTTGTACGCGGGTATTAGTACCAATTTCGTTCCAAACTGGCTGTGGTGTAATGTTTATTGCAAGAAATACCCCGTCGATTTATTGAAACCGCCAAACGGCTTCAAATTAGCGACATACACTACTGCGAAAAGGCCTCACTTTGATCGGATAGTTGTTAAATTCGTAAGTACCCATTCCCAAAAACTGCCTATGATCTCGAAATTTTCCGACGGCCGCACAGACCTTGTTTTCGACCTGATCGCTCAGGGATACGACGCAAAATTTACCGACCCGCACGGCACATCCCTGATCAGCTGGTGCGCTTACTACGGCGATGTGAGCGCCATCAAGTACCTGATCTCAAAAGGAGCATCGCTCAAAGACCTTGGCGAAAACTTCGACCTTAACGGTGCCGTATTTCATGGCCACTGGCAGCTTACACAATTCTTGCTGGAACAAGGCGCGGATGTAAACCACGCCTTGCCCGATACCGGCGAGACTGCGCTCCATTCGGCGCTATGCAAAGTAAATAATCCTGTCTATGCCCGAATCATTGAATTATTGCTGGCTCACGGCGCCAATCCCAACATCGCCACGAAGCCCCGTCAGGAAACCGGCTCATTCATGCGCGACACCTTCACAAAACAAGAAACCCCGCTCCACCGCGCCGCAGCATTTGCCAGCGCCGGCACAATAAAACGTTTGCTCGATGCCGGCGCCGATAAGACCATCAAAGACATGAACGGTGACACGCCGCTCTCGTGGGCCAGCTGGCACCTGCGCCCGGACCATATTTTAGCTATGCTTTGTTATGGAAAATATGCCATTCATCCCGAGAGGGTGAAGAGGGCCTTGGATGAATATCTCCCTGGCTAAACCGATGTTCGTTAGCAAGGGCCGGTCACACGCAGGCGAAGCTAGTTTGAGATACAAGGCAATAGTCCCCTGATGTGCCACGGGGCGTGCTCAGTCGTTGTAAGCTTCATTGTAAATGAAGAAAGCCGAATCCGTACCTGTGCGAACTAGTTGCACGAGGTGCCTGTCTGCCGAACCGAGTTAAATCCTGGGGTGAGAAATATTTGATAGGGGCTCGATAAGAGAAAAGTCATCAACCCATTTATGCAAAACCCTTTCTAGTTGACTAATATCCTTTAAATTATAATAAAGTTCTTGCTTCACTAAAAACAAATCGAAGTCAAAAGCATCATCCTCTTCATCATAATCTTTGTTCAATTCAAGATACTCGATCTCATAGCAAATAATGACTTCTTGTATAAGTTCCGTTCGAGTATCGAAACCCTTCTTAGCAACAATGGAAATCCATGCACTATTCTCTTCTCCTTCAGTGGGTCTTACCTTACAACCTACCTTTCCGTGAGACGTTTTACCGTGTTTCAGATGGTTCAAGATTTTATCGCTCAATTTCTGTTGCATATTGTAAGTCGTGTTACTGTGGGAACATCAAATCGAATTTTGTTTATCAATCACCAAAAAATATTCTTGTTATAGTTTTTCCATCAAAGGAATGAATCTGCAAATGAGGCACTCCACCACAACATCCGCGTTAGCTTGAGGGACTATCAATTACTTAGCTCCAAAATCTTGGGCCAACTGATAACTTACAGCATTACCTGAATCACCTAGGGTCCTATTACATACTTTAGAATATTATAAATTGCATGCCACGTGCCAGTCTCGACTTTTAACTTTATTGGAGTATCCATCACTAATAGATCGATTATTGAGTTTTCTTCCTTCGAAGATGAGCCACCAAATATTTCCCTCAACTCCAACTGCTTAATATTGTTTAATCGGAAGGCCAACTGCCTACCTTTTTCGCAAGCTATCAAGCGAACATTCGTAATTACCCACCAATAGTCCCTATCAGCCAAATAGGTTACAAGAATTTTTTCGTCACCTAAAAGGCTTAGATTGTCAAATAAAAAATCTCGATCAACATCACTTATTTGCTCGTACAATTTCGTGTACAAACCTTTTACGTTAAGTCGTAAGTATTTCGAGCGAATCGATGATACACTTTTCATTAATCTAATCGCTTAATAAATTGAATACTGTTTTCACTTGTTTGTTTTGATACATAACCCAATCTGCCAGCTGCTTGTGCATTAATAAATCTCGTTTCGACAATGTTCACCCCATTCAAAAATAATTTGGTTGGCACCGAAGGAGCATCTCCAATCTGATTCTCTGGCGGTTAGCTTCTCATCATATCTTTTGGTGCACAACCCTAATCATGCACGCCCTTCATCTAGGGCAGGCTGAATATCGAATTGCGTCGCCGCCAGCAGGTTTCTCTTTTGTAACTACATCAAATCGAATTTCAAAATGATTTGCCTTTGCCTTAGCTTTTCCGATTATCGTGCCCGCAAGAATCTTTTCTCCTTTTCTCAGGTAAACCGTTTCTAATTCAAAGTAGTTAAACAAGCCGATTCCTTCTGTTCGAATGAGTGCCATCGTTCGGCCTTCAGCAACATCAACTACTGTTCCGGCGCTCAGAGATCTTACCGTGTCACTCACAAGTGATGTTATGATTACGCCATCTAAGGACGTCCCGATAGGGAATTTTTCCCAATCTACTTCCACGAGTTTACCTTCATAAATCGGGCAGCCCAATTTTTGAGCTTTAGCTAGTGATAGCGTAAAAAAAGCAAATAAGAAAATTAATGGAGTCTTGCTTGATGTAGAGAAAGTCATTATTTCTATTTAATAGGTTGATGATTTCACCCGCGATGTTGCCAGCCTTGAAATTGTCTTCAATATTTTGAAATTATCAGGCGATGACGAGCCATGTTGATTTCTTCCTTTCATTAATCAGTGTTCGACTCCCATGCCGCCTTTGGTCGGCATTCCGGTTTGCACTTAAAATGCATCAAGTTGGTCAGGCCTGGGGCCACGTAAGAAAAGATTAATCAATTCCTCAAAACTCTGCGATTGATTAATCATTTCACTTAATTGCTCATTGTTTAAATCAAAGTATAGGTGTCTTGAAAACTTCTGGTTTAGTCTGCCCAATAGCTCGGCTTTAAAATCATTTAACTGAAGTTGCATAACACCTCCTATATCGAATTCAATCTTTGCCATACGTCCTTTAACTGTTGATTATTCCGGGAAGTGTGACCCACCGATTCCGGTAATTGTTTGACCCACCTTTGGGCCATGAGATTTTGATAGGACAAAGCTAGCGTTTTTCTGAGGAGTTTTTCACTGATTTTTTTCTTAA
>JBMOKS010000341.1:0-16998 GCA_049324355.1 Bacteroidota bacterium | reverse complement strand
TTTTGTAATAATCCATTACACCCAAGTTACCTTTCACAAAAGCATCTGAAATAGCTTTCGGGATCTCCGCTTCGGCTTCGATTACTTTTGCCCGTGCCTCTTGCGCCTTGGCTTTCATTTCCTGTTCAAGCGCTACAGCCATGGCCCTTCGTTCTTCAGCACGCGCTTCAGCCACTTTTAGATCTGCTGATGCCTGGTCTATCTGCAATTTGGCCCCGATATTAGCACCTACATCCACGTCGGCAATGTCAATAGATAGAATCTCAAAGGCCGTACCGGCATCCAGGCCCCTGGATAAAACCAATTTCGAAATTTTGTCAGGGCTTTCGAGCACTTCTTTATGCGATTTTGCCGAACCTATTGAAGAAACGATACCTTCACCAACACGGGCGAGGATTGTGTCCTCACCGGCACCACCCACCAATTGTGCTATGCTGGCTCGCACAGTTACGCGCGCAATGGCGATCAGCTGAATACCGTCGGAGGCAACCGCGGCTACTTTGGGTGTGGTAATCACTTTGGGATTTACCGAAATTTGTACGGCTTGAAACACATCGCGGCCAGCAAGATCAATGGCTGTTGCTTGCTTAAAACTCAGAACAATGCTCGCCTTGTCGGCCGATATCAGGGCCCGGATCACATTAGGAACATTTCCCCCCGCGAGATAATGAGTTTCCAATTCGTTGGAGGTGATCTTAAGACCGGCTTTGGTAGCGGTGATCAAAGAGTCTACGACAACACGGGGCGGTACTTTTCGGATGCGCATGAACACAAGCTCAAACAATCCAACCCGGACACCCGAAAATAATGCCGTGATCCAGAGGTTGACCGGAACAAAATAAAGGAAAATAAAAAAGAGGACGATACCTCCCAAAACCATGAGCAGCAGTGCTGCGCCTTGAATTTCCATAGTTAATTTAAGATTAGTTGATTGGTTCTACTACAATTTGATTGGATATGATGAGTTTGACCCTGACGCGCGCACCGTTTTCTACGTAATCGCCCAACGTCGTTACTTCAAACTGTCGATGATGAAATTCTGCTTTACCTCCCGGCCTTAACGTTGAAATCGTTTTTCCTTCATCGCCGATCTTGATGGCATCGGTCATTCCTTCGTTGACTTTACTATCGATCGAAGACTTCAATGCGAATTTAGACCACGCTCCCGACCGAAAACTGTAAAAAAGTGCCACCAAGGTAGTCACCAGAGTTCCTATGAGTATGTAAAACCCGACTTCACTGCCGAAGTAATTGTAACTCACTATGATGCCAAATACTGTAAACAGAAAACCGATGAGGCCTACCACGGTTGTGCCCGGTATGAAAACCAATTCGATGATGATCAGCACAAGGCCTATCAATAGTAGCGAGCAAATGATTATCCACATCAACATATCGACCGGGGTTTACACCAAAAATACAAATTAAAATCAGGATTGGACCCTGGCAATGGAATTTACAATCAACAATGTTGCTCTACCACTTTTAGTATGCTCGTGCAAACAGAACCCGTTTGGAGGATGGCTTGCCTGAATAAACGCACTTGCCTGATTCCTCCGGAGCGGATAAAGGTATGCAGCGTATCGTAGCTTTGGTCTCTTCTTTTATGGCAGCCTCCGTTTCTCTCGTCCCATCCCAGTGAGCTGATACAAAGCCCCCTTTTTCATCGAGTACTTTTTTCAACTCATCGTAGGAATCAACCCTTGTCGTTTTTTCCTCTCTGAACCGCAGTGCTCGCTGGTAAATATTTTGTTGAATATCGTCCAGCAACCTGGGTATGGCCGTGGCGATGTCATCCAGTTTCATCACCTGCTTTTCTTTGGTATCTCTGCGGGCGACTTCTACTGTGCCGTTTTCCATATCACGCGGACCAATGGCCAGGCGAACGGGCACACCTTTCAACTCCCATTCGGCAAATTTGAATCCGGGTTTATGCGTATCGCGATTATCGAACTTTACGGCATAGCCTTGGTTACGAAGAGCCGCCGCCATTTGAGCAACCTGGTCAGAGATCCTTTTCAGTTCGTCGTCAGTTTTAAATATCGGCACAATGACAACGTGTATGGGTGCCAGCTTAGGCGGTAGAACGAGCCCATCATCGTCAGAGTGAGCCATAATGAGCGCGCCCATCAACCGGGTGCTCACGCCCCATGAGGTTCCCCAAACATGCTCGAGCTTTCCCTCACGGTTGGCAAACTGCACACCGAATGCTTTAGCAAAATTCTGCCCCAGAAAATGTGACGTTCCTGCTTGCAGGGCCTTTCCATCTTGCATCATAGCCTCGATGCAATAGGTGTCGAGCGCGCCGGGAAATCTTTCTCCCTCAGACTTTATACCTTTTATGACAGGTAGCGCCATAAAGCTTTCAGCGAATTCAGCGTAAACGTTCAGCATCTGCACCGTCTCATTCACGGCGTCGTCAGCTGTAGCATGAGCGGTGTGCCCTTCCTGCCAAAGAAACTCTGCGGTACGAAGAAACAATCTGGTTCTCATCTCCCACCGCACTACATTGGCCCACTGGTTGACGAGTATGGGTAGGTCGCGATAAGATTGAATCCATTTTTTGTAGGTGCTCCAAATGATTGCTTCACTGGTTGGACGCACCACCAACTCTTCTTCCAGCTTAGCTGCGGGATCGACGATGAGCTTGCCCTTATGCTCCGGATCCGTTTTTAGTCTGTAGTGGGTTACGATGGCACACTCCTTGGCAAAGCCTTCTGCATTTTCTTCCTCTGCTTCGAAAAGGCTTTTGGGCACGAACAACGGGAAATAGGCATTGCTATGGCCTGTGTCCTTAAACATCTTATCGAGGGCTTGTTGCATCTTCTCCCAAATGCTGTAACCGTAGGGTTTAATCACCATGCAACCGCGCACATCCGAGTGTTCGGCAAGGTCAGCTTTCTTAACTAACTCATTGTACCACAAAGAGTAATCTTCACTTCGGCTAGGAATTTCTTTTCCCATAGTTGGTATAATTATTGTTCTTTTTCGAACTGAACGGCAAATATAATTTTACAACAGCAATACCGGTGAAATTTTGTAGCTTTAATCGCACTTTTCACCCGGTTTGACGTTTTAGAATAGAACCAAAAACCCTAAAAAGGCTTATGAAAATCAAGGCAATCATCCTAGGTCTTATCTCGACGGTCGTGGCCGGTCCACTGGCTGCTCAGGATATTGAGTCTGACGACATGTACTTCAATTCGAAAGACCGGGCAAAGCTGGTTGCTTTCCGCAAGGCCAACAACGAATCTGCATTATCTGGCTATGAAAGAAAGGTTAGGGAAATCGAAAAACTAGATGATGAAGGCTCGAACCCCACCGATAGCTATTCCGCCAGAAACGTAAATCCAGAATATACATCGCGATCGCAGTCTACGACCGCCAGAACCGACAACGAAGATTATTTCATTAATAATTATCGTTACGGCCGCTATAATACTGCAAATAATTATAACAGCTGGAACAATGGTTTTAACAGCTGGTATAATAACCCCTGGTATTATAACAATTATTACAGCCCCAATATTTACGGGTGGAATAGCCCTTACTATGGCTCTTACTACGATTCATGGGGTAATCCCTGGAACAATCCCTATTATCAGCCGGGTTGGTCAAGCTCGTTTAGCTACTACTGGGGCAGCTCATGGAACTATGGTTGGGGCAATTCTGGCTACTGCAACTCTTACGCAAGTCCTTGGAATGCATACTATGGAGGCGGATCTTATTGGAACAGTTGGAACCCCTATCGCAGCTCTTATTACGGCGGTGGTTATTATTCTTATCCTCCTGTGGTGTATGTTGAAAGGGGCTATCGCGATCGCGGTGTGTACGGAAAACGTGGCAGCAGGAGCAGCTATATTGTAAACGACTATGACAATACCAGCAACCGCGCTAACCGTGGCGGAAGCTATTCAGGATCAAATGGTGGCAGCCGCAGTGATGGAGGTGGAAGAGTGAGCAACACCAGGCAGTCTGATTATTACAATCATTCCTGGAGAAGTGAGACCCGTACGAACACTTACAGCAACGATCAACAGAACTCTTCCAATAGCAACAATAGCAGAAGCACGAATTCGGGTAGAACTACTTCATGGAGCAACGATAATGACAACAGCTGGAGAAGTAATTCTTCGTTCGATCGCTCCAACAACAGTAACAGCAATTCGAGTGTCACACCCTCCAGAAGTTCTGGCAGTGGCTCAAGAAGCAGCGGCAATTCATCCAGCGGCTCCGGTTCTCGCTCGTCAAGAGGCAGAGACAACTAGGTTACAATTATTTCAGACTAAACTTTTCTTATCAAGGTGAAAAAAATCATCTTATTAGTCATCACTTTGTCTTGTGGAACATTTGTTCAAGCCCAGGACTTCATCGACAATGCCCTTTTGTTCAGTCGAGTGCGCCCGGGCGGAAGCGCTCGCACCCAGGCCTTAGGAGGCGCTCAAGTGGCTTTGGGTGGTGACTACAGTTCTGCCCTATCAAACCCCGCCGGCCTTGGCATGTTTAATCGATCCGAATTCACTTTCAGTACAAGTTTAAATATGATCAGCGCCGAGGCCAACTTCTTCGACACCAATACAAATGATTCAAAAGCCAATTTCAATGTGCCGGGCCTTAGTCTTGTATTCCACCATGAGTCTGGCAAGGAGGTGGGATTTTTAGGGGGAAGTTTCGCCGTATCGCTTTCACGCATCAACGATCTGCATCAGAATTATCAGTACACGGGCCGGAATGGCGATAACTCCATCCTCGATTATTTCATAGCAGACGCCGGCGATATCGATCCAGACGAATTATTGGCGACCAATTCATACGTAGGCTCATACTACTACAGCCTGACAGGACTTGCTTACAATAATTATCTTATTGAAGACAGGCAGGATGCCAATGGATATTTTTACGACTCACAGCTGAATTTCACCAGCGCAACACAAACCGAAATATCCAAGCGTAAAGGTGCACAGTACCAATGGTCAATAGCCTATGGCGCGAATTTTTCCGACAAATTCTTCGTCGGGGCCAACATAGGTATTACTACCCTGCGCTACAAGCTAAGCCAAGTGTACCAGGAAAATGAGCTTGACTATCCAGACCAGAATTTTCAACCGGCCAGAAATTTTACCATCGAGGAAGCCTATGACATCAGGGGCTCAGGTGTAAATCTTGGTCTTGGCGTTACCTGTCGGCCTTTAAATTTTATTCAACTCGGTATGTCGTTTGTCTCGCCCACCTACTATCAGATTGCCGATAATTATTCTGCAAGAATCGATAGTCAATGGAATATTTATGATGTTAACGATCCCAGTTTTCCAAACCAGGAATTTGTATTCGAGGAGTTTGATCAACCGCTCGTCTCTGATTATAGTCTGACCACGCCCATGCGGCTAACAACTGGTGCCGCATTTATTTCCAAGCTAGGGTTTATCACTGCGGATGTGGAGTTTGTCAACTACACCAAATCGAAATACGGATCAAAGATCGCCGCTGACTTTAATAATGAAAATAGCCTCATTCGGGTCGAATATCAGCCGGTTGTCAACTATCGTATCGGTGCTGAGTACCGCTACAATATTTTCCGCGCCAGAGCGGGTTACAGCTTTATGGCCGATCCATTCAGACGAAGCGATGAGGTAAGTCGTGATATCCAAATTTTCAGCGGTGGTTTGGGAATGAGAACAAAGGACTACTATATAGATTTGGCTTCTATGGTCAGCAACACCGAGGGGCGTCGCGTGCCCTACACCGTAAGCGGGCCCGACCCGGTAGCGAACCTGAAGCTTAGCACACTCAGTTTCCTGGTGACCGTTGGCTTCATTTTTTAAGATTGATTTGCTGCATCAGCAGTTTCATGGTGGGATTGCGAACCACAATTTTAGCTTGTTGATAACATGCTATGCGGCTTTCACGAATAGCGTTGACCCGTTTTTTCAGTTCGTCACGATCTGATGTTTTCAACAAGGGCCGATCTGACTTTTTTTCCAGGCGATTCAGCAATTCGTTCACGCTGACATCGAAAAAAATTGTTAAGCCGGTTTGATTGAGAACGTCTATGCCGCCGTGAAAACAAGGTGCGCCTCCTCCGGTAGCCATTACGAAACTTTTCTCTGAGCCTGCCCATTCACGCAGCAATTGCGATTCCGCGAGTCGAAAATGGTCTTCGCCTCTTTCGTTGAATATTTGGGGTATGGATTTACTTTCGCGTTTCTCTATCTCATGATCAAGATCAACAAAGGGCATTGATAGCTCGGCGGCCAGTTGCTTACCAAGTGTACTTTTGCCTGAACCAGGCATGCCGATGAGATAGATCTTCATATTAACTTATTGCGTCAGCTCAAGAACGTCATCGGCCGTCGGTGTGTCGTTGTGGTGCCACATGCCCTTCACATTACCGTCTACCCACAAGGTAAGTCCCGGATTGGATCTTATAATGGTTTTAAGCACTGTGGCATCGGCATAGTAGTATGGTATGGCCAATTGATGTTCATGTCTAAACATCTCAAATTGATCGCTACTGGATGCCGTGAGCACCATCATTTCCACTTTCCCTTCAAGCTGCCGGGTAAGGGCTACGATGTCACCTATATTGGATACCGACGCCTTGGTAACATCATAAATGATAATCAGCAACTTGGGCCCCTGAAAGGTTTGTTGTGTGATGTCGTCGCCATCAATTGTTGTGACGGCATAATCGGTGATCTTAGCTTTGGTTTTGTCGGCATTCGTTTGTTCAACACTCACATACTTGTATACTGTGGTATCACTTAAGTATTTGTCAGAGCGCACTTCTTCACCATTGTCCTTTCGTACAAAAACATATTCGAATATTGGCTGCTCTTCTGGTTGCATTTGTTGCGGAATATTGTTGCCGATACGATATGCTCTGAAATCAATAAATGGCAAATGAAGGACTGCATACACACCCAGGAAAATACTCAGTGCTGTGGTGGCCAGGATTACCCCATGACCTTCGCGTGTACGCAATGCAGGCTTGTATCTTTTATGATGCCAAAAAAGATGAAGCACAAATACCATCAGAGCAATGTCCTTGAAGAATGACTGCCACGGTGTGAGCTTAATGGCATCGCCAAAACATCCGCAGTCCGTCACTTTATTAAAGTAAGCTGAATAAAAGGTGAGGAAAGTAAAAAACAGCATGAGCACCAGCAGTATTCTGGTAGTAAGCTTCATCCTGTAGTTGATCAATAATGCCATGCCCAGCACCAATTCCAACACGATCATGAGCATACCGATCTCCATGGCATAGGGAATAAAGTAATGGAAGAATGAACGAAAATCGACAGCAAACACTTCGAAGTACTCCTCCATTTTTATTTCTGTGCCTACCGGGTCGTTCAGCTTGATGAGGCCTGAGAAAATGAAAAGACCCCCAACAAAAAACCGCGAGAATTGATCTAGAATTTTTTTCATATTCCTTTTATCATTTCAATTTTATCATGGCAAAGATCGAATAGTTGATCATGTCCTGGTAGTTGGCTCTTACACCTTCACTCACCAGCGTCTTTCCCTGATTGTCTTCAATTTGTTTTACCCGAAGCAGCTTCATCAGAATGATGTCTGTGATAGAGGTTACGCGCATCTCTCGCCAGGCTTCGCCATAATCATGGTTTTTGTTTTGCAGAAGATCCAGCGTTTCTTTTACGGCATCGTCATAATAAGGCTCCAGGGCTTCAAATTTCATTTCCATCTCAGACGAGTTTGCGAGGCGTATTTGTATTAACGCAATGATGCAATAGTTAATGATACCGATGAATTCATCTTTAATCGGATCCTCAACTTTTTGAACCCCTTTTTCCTGAATACTTCGGATGCGTTGTGCTTTTATAAAGATCTGATCAGTAATAGACGGAAGCCGGAGTATGCGCCATGCGGTTCCATAATCTCGGGTCTTCTTTTCAAACAGGGTTTTGCACATGGCAATTACCTGTTTATATTCGGTCACGGTTTGTTCAATCATAATTTCGGGCGTGCAAAATACAGCATTTTCAACAAACAAAACACTGAACGTGCGGGGCAGGATAATTGACCTGCACACACCCAGGATCATGGGCATCCTCAACGTAACGCCCGATAGTTTCTACGATGGCGGGCGGTTTGCCGATGAACGGTCGGTCCTGGGCCAGGTAGAAAAAATGCTGAAAGAGGGCGCTTCGTTTATTGACGTCGGTGGATATTCATCTAGGCCCGGCGCCGAAAACATTCCTGAGGAGCAAGAACTGAAACGATCGGTTAATGCCGTGAAACTTATTATCGAAAAATTTCCCGAGGCCATTATTTCCATAGATTCTTTCAGAAGCAATGTTGTGCGGGCCGCCGTGCAGGAAGGAGCTTCGATGGTGAACGATATCTCCGGCGGTGAACTCGATCCGGAAATGTTCCAAACTGTAGGTTCGTTAGGTGTGCCTTATATCCTGATGCATATGCGGGGTAACCCTCAAAATATGGCCCAGCTAGCCGAGTATACCAACCTGGTGAAAGAAATAACAGACTATTTTCACCCCCGGATCTTCGAGCTGCAGCAAAAACACGTTAAGGATATTATTATCGACCCGGGATTCGGCTTTGCCAAAACCCGGGAACAAAATTTTGAGCTGCTAAATCATCTCGGCGATTTCGGGATTTTGGAAAAACCTCTTTTGGTTGGACTCTCGCGAAAATCGATGGTTTGGAAAACCCTAAACATCAGTGCCGAAGAAGCGTTAAACGGAACAACCGCATTGAATACCGTTGCCTTGCTGAAGGGCGCAGATATTTTGAGGGTTCACGATGTAAAAGAAGCTGTAGAGGTCGTTATGCTTTGTAAGGCGTTGACCTGACGAAAAAATTTGGGCCCAAGCAATACTGATGTCACAAAGATTAAACTACATAAAGCATCCAGGCGCTGCATCTAATGAATTAACTTTGCTAAGATGATTTTTGCATTCAAGATTGGGTTTTTGGAGGTTAGCTGGGTTGATTTTGTCGACATCGCCCTGGTTAGCATCCTTCTGTACCAGATCTATAAACTTATTCGGGGTAGCATTGCGGTCAACATCTTTCTGGGTATTCTGGCATTGTACCTCGTCTACCTGATCGTACGTGCCGCACAAATGGAATTGCTCGCCACCATACTTGGGCAATTTATGGGTGTTGGTGTATTGGCGATGATCATTTTATTTCAACCCGAGATCCGGAAATTTTTGCTGGTGATTGGACGCGGCACTGAGTTCCGCGAAAATATTTTTAAGACTATCGCCAACTGGCGCCACAGTTATCACGACGATTTTGATATTCACCAGGTGATCGAAGCGGCCAAAACGTTAAAAGCTACCAAAACCGGAGCGCTCATAGTTTTCTCCCGCGATGTTGAATTAAAGTTTTATGTAGAAACGGGCGATCCGCTGGATGCCGAAGTGAATAAACGTCTGCTTCTATCCATTTTTAACAAAAATAGTCCGCTGCATGATGGCGCAGTAATCATTTATAAGGGAAGAATAAAAGCCGCACGGTGTGTATTGCCGGTCAGCGAGAATGATCATTTGCCTGCACAATTCGGTTTGCGCCATCGTGCGGCTGTGGGAATGTCTGAAAATACCGATACGTTAGTAATGGCCGTGTCTGAAGAAACGGGCCGGTTGATTCTGGCTCGAAACGGGAAATATTTGAGAGGTCTTAAACTGCGTCAAGTCGAACAGAAGATCATCGATTATCTTCATAATAATGAACCAGCTATCTGGGACGAGATCCGCGAAGAAGAACCTTCCGAAACGGAAAATAAGATCTAATATTCAAATCCCTTTACTCTTTTATTGTCGGTTGTAAGGTGTGAAATGAGTTTGTCCAGGTTTTTTTCGCGACCCGCGATATCGTATTGGTAGATGGCCTCATCGTTTTTCTGGCTTTCTTTTTTGCGCTCGAATGTAATGTTGAGCTGGCGCATCTTCTCCTCAACATCACCTACTCCGTTGTTGTTAACGTGATAAAAGATACGCAGCTCCATGGTCTTATGAAGCCTTTCAAAAAGGCGCTGAAGCCTTGAAAAAATAGTCAATACCACCAGTACCAATACAGTTGCTACTATGGCCATTTCAAATTCGCCTGCGCCCACGGCCATACCGAGGGCGGCTGCCGCCCAGATAGTGCTTGCGGTAGTAAGGCCAGAAATGGATAACCCGTCACGCATGATGGCCCCGGCACCAAGAAACCCAATGCCGGTCACGATATTTGATGTCACTCTTGCTCCTTCACCCTCGTCGGCCATTGCAAAAGATATAATCGTAAAAAGTGTGGAGCCCAGGCAAATGAGCATGATCGTACGCAAGCCGGCGGACTTATTTCTATATTCGCGATCACCGCCAATCAATAACCCGATACCCATTGACAAAATGAGCTTCACCAAAATTTGTTGCGTACTTGGATCCATCATCATGCCGCCAAAATTGTAGAATAACTTAATTTCGTAATACAATAGCTCAATTTGCGCTACACCTACTCTCATGAATAAAGTCATACCACTCTTGTTGTGCCTGTTTGGCCATTCGGCACTTTCACAGGACACTCATCTTCAAACGGTTATTCAAAAGGGACACGAGCTGGCGGTACTCGCCGTGGATATTACTCCCGATAGCAGCTATATCGTCACGTCAAGTAAAGACAAATCTGCAAAACTTTGGGAGGTAGGCACAGGCAGGGAAGTGCGAAGTTTCCTAGGCCATGATATGTCGGTTACATGTCTTGACATTTCTGCAGATGGAAAACTGTTGTTGACGGGGAGCAATGACAAAACAGTTAGAATCTGGGAGATCTTTTCCGGAAAAGAGATCGCCTTGATCACCACAGAAGACTACATAACCGATGTGGGCTTCGATCCACAAATGAAATTTTTCGTTACTGCCGGGTACAACCAGACCGGATACCAGGACTCTGCAACCGTCTATGATTTGAAAACCAAAAATAAGATCACCCGCATTCCCATCAACGCAGATGAAGGTCGTGGTCACGGTGTTTCGCTCGCCATTAGTCCAGACGGGCAATGGATGGGTTTCGGTGAAGATAATCGCGTAGTGAATTTGTACAAAACCGGCAGCTGGCAAAAAGTTCACACTTTCGAATTCACGGAAGGTTGGTGCGGTGGGTGCTCTACGCTGTTGATCTTTAGCCAGAACAGTAAATTCGTTTACATGGCATCGCACAATGGTCCGTTGAAGAAATATGACCTGGCTGATGGAAAACTGTTGCGGGTCTACGAAGAAAAGTCTACGGATCTCACCGGGCTGGCCTTAAGCTCTGATGGAAAAAAGTTGGCGCGCGCAGCAGAAAAAAACGTTGTTGTGTGGGATGAATCCACTGGCAATCAGGTGGCGTCACTCGACGCTGAGGAGCGCGGTGAGTTTCATAAGATCGAATTTATGCTCGACGGAAAGAAACTGCTCATCGCATCTGACAACAGCACCGCGTTTGCCTGGAATTTTTCACAGCATAAAAAAGATTTCGTACTCACCGGCTTCCTCAACCAGCGTGACAAGGGCGGATTAAACTATGACCCTAATTTCTACTGGCAGTCCGCTATTGCAAAATATGTGCGGTTCAAGAATTCACTATTGATCTCGAATGATGGGAAAACCCTTATTAAAGGAAAATTCGGAACAAAAGTCAGGCAGTGGGATATTTCGTCCGGTAAGGAAATCATGGACTTTGTGGGGCACAAGAAAGCGGTACTTTGCTACGATCTGTCACGCGATGGAAAAAGATTGCTGACCGGCGGAGGCGACGGAAAAATTGTACTTTGGAATTTGCAGACCGGCGACTCGATCAAGACGATCAAAACGTATCGTGAACCAATATTCGATATTCACTTCAACAGCGACGAAACGCTCGTAGCATCTTCCAGTTGGGACGCCACCATGAAAGTTCACAGTCTGGAAACAGGCCAGTTGCTGACCTACTTCGAATTTGAAAATTCCTCTGCTTATAATATCCTCTTTCACCCAAGCGACCTGTATCTAATTTCCGCACGGCTCGACAACACCCTTCAGCTCTGGGAGATCGATACGCGAACAGCGGTGCGTAATTTTATCGGGCACACCGACATCATATCGAGCATCAGGCTCAGTGCCGACAGAACCACCTTGATGAGCTCAAGTTGGGATGGCAGTATTCGTCTTTGGGACATTGGAACAGGGCTGATGACAAAAAAAATCAAAGGCCATCGCGGTGCGGTATTGATCTCAATTTTCAGCCCCGATGGAAAGTATATCTATTCCGGCGGAGCCGACCGCATCATCCGTGTATGGGATATCGCTACCAATAAAATCGTTCGCACTTTTGAAGGCCACAATGCAGAGGTAACATCACTGTTGTTTAGTCCAGACAATAAAATGCTGATCAGTCATAGCGTAGACGGAGTGACCAAGTTCTGGGATCTTTCTTCCGGAAAGGAATTTTTTGAACACATTCACTTGGGAGACAACGATTGGATGGTGAAGAATCCCGAGGGCTACTTTAACGCTACGGATAATGCCAGGAAGTATATACACTTCGTCAGCGGGTTGAAGACCTATTCAGTTGATCAGTTCTTTAACGATTTCTACCGCCCCGACATGTTGCCAAAGATCTTTCAAAATCGCGGTGGCAATGAACTCAAGGGCTTGCAGGGCAAACTAAAGGACTCACCGCCTCCTACCGTTAAGATTGCGGCAGTGGCGACAGGACCGGGTAAGGCCGACATCTACATTAGGATCATCGACAATGGATCGGGTGTCGAAAATCTGAAGCTGTTTCACAATGGAAAAAATATTCCCGTCAATACAGAGGCACTCGAAATGCCATCGGGTAAGGGTAAGAGCACAACGTACAAACATCCGGTAGACCTTGTCGGCGGACCGAACAACTTCACCGCGACAGCTTCTAACAAAGACCGAATGGAATCTGACCCTCAGACTGCTGAACTTTTTTCGGAGCACGCTTCCAAAAGCAGTGTCTGCCACATTCTGGCCGTAGGCATCAACAAGTACAAAAATTCGCGCATGAGCCTGAATTATGCCAAGCCCGATGCCGAGTCGTTCAGCAAGCTGATGGACGAAAAAGGCGCCAACCTCTTTAAAAATATTCAGTTGCATGCCTTGTACGACGACGATGCCACGCGATCAAAGATTTTGGCCAAGTTGGACGAGCTGGCTTCGAAAATCCACCAGGAAGATGTTTTCATTTTTTACTACGCCGGCCACGGAAGTATGGTCGACAACCAATTTTATTTTATTCCTACCGAAAGCCTTCGTTTGTATGACGCCGGTTCACTGAATAAGGAAGCCATTGAAGCAGGAGTCCTACAGGAGAAATTCAGGCATATCAAAGCGCTGAAACAACTTATCGTGATGGACGCCTGCCAGTCTGGTGGGTCCGTAGAGTTGTTGGCGACGCGTGGTGCCAGTGAAGAAAAAGCCATTGCGCAACTTTCACGAAGTGCGGGCATCCATGTCATGGCGTCGGCGGGTAGCGAACAATTTGCCACCGAATTTACAGAACTCGGACACGGACTTTTTACTTACGTATTAATACGGGCACTGCAGGGAGCGGCCGACGGCGCGCCCAAAGATGGTAAGGTTACCATCTACGAACTGAAATCATATATCGACGATCAGGTTCCGGAGATGACAAGGAAGCTGAAAGGGAAACCTCAGTATCCATACACTTTTTCGCGAGGGCAGGATTTTCCAGTTGTGATCGACGAACAATAAAATTTAGAAGTTCGAGAACAATTAAATGTATAAAATCGTAAATTAGGTATAGAATTTTTTATTCATGTCACAGCACGATGGTAGAGTCTAACCCCGTTAAGTTTTATCTGGCAAGGTATTTTTTCCTGGCTTTTGCGCTTATCCAATGGCTGGTAGCTGGTACGATACTTGTACGCTTCAGTTTCAACAACAAGAACTTCTTCACGGCCCTGCTCTTCTTTACGTTTGGTCTCGTGTTCTTTTGTCTTTTTATCCTGATCAATGACAAAGTGAGGCGCGTGGCCATCGGCAAGAACAAGATCGTTGTCATTGAAGGCGATAGAAATGTCCGCTTCGAATGGCCAGAGGTAAAGTCGCTAAAAATAATTCCATTCCTCAACCTGTATAAGCTGAAGATCAAGGGCAAAAGAAACCCCATCTACTTCTTCCCGTCCAACAACATAGACCCCGCATTTGGCCTCCTTGCCAAAGACACATCCAAAATGGGCGCAATTGTAGAAAAACGTAAGAAAGAATTTGGAATAGAATAGGTCTACCCGTAACACCTTTTCCTTTAGCCTGGCCAACAAGCCAAGGATAGATGACCCTAAAAAGCTTGACCCGGAACCCTTGAGCTACTTCAGCACCCCCAACTCTTTTCCCGTTTCCGTAAATGCCTTGATGGCCTTGTCGAGGTGATGTTTGTCGTGTGCGGCAGAGATCTGCACCCGAATGCGAGCCTGCCCTTTAGCCACTACCGGGTAGAAGAATCCGATAACGTAAATTCCTTTTTCCAGCAATCGTTCAGCAAATTTTTGAGCGAGCGGCGCTTCATAGAGCATAATGGGAACAATGGGATGCTCGCCAGATTTGATATCAAAACCGGCTTTGGTCATTTCACTTCGAAAGTACTTTGTATTCTGCTCCAACTTATCGCGCAAGGCTGTGGTTTCTGAGAGCATGTTAAAAACCTCGATAGATGCTCCGACAATTGAAGGGGCCAATGTATTGGAGAACAAGTAAGGCCGAGAACGCTGGCGCAACATTTCAATAATCTCTTTACGACCAGATGTAAACCCTCCTGACGCTCCGCCCAAGGCTTTTCCGAGTGTGCCGGTTATAATATCTACACGACCGGTAACTCCCCTGTACTCCGGCACGCCACGGCCGGTTTTGCCTATAAATCCCGTGGAGTGACATTCATCAGTCATCACCAGGGCCTCGTATTTGTCGGCCAGGTCGCAGATCTTATCCATTTGCGCGATGGTGCCGTCCATTGAGAATGCGCCATCGGTAACAACGATAATCTGTTTTGCTCCAGCCGCTTTGGCGTCAGTAAGCTGCCTTTCGAGGTCAGCCATGTCATTGTGTTTGTAGCGATAACGCATGGCTTTGCAAAGACGAACGCCATCGATGATGGAAGCATGATTAAGTTCATCGGATATAATAGCGTCATCTGCGCCGAAGAGTGGTTCAAACACACCGCCGTTAGCGTCGAAAGCCGCTGCATATAATATAGTGTCTTCAGTGCCGAGGAATGCTGATATCTTTTTTTCAAGGTCTTTGTGAATGTCCTGTGTTCCACAAATGAAGCGCACCGACGACATTCCAAAACCGTGGGTGTCAATTGCTTTTTTTGCGGCTTCGATAACTCGCGGGTGCGAAGACAAACCGAGATAGTTATTTGCGCAAAAGTTGATCACCTCTTTGCCTTCACTGGTGCGGATATCGGCACCTTGCGGCGTGGTAATAATTCTTTCTTTTTTAAACAGACCCGCCTCACGGATCGACTCAAGTTCTTTCTTTAAAACAGGTTCGAGTTTTTTGTACATAGCGTCAGTTAAATTTCGGTTTGGGTTTTATGACCGGACGACCAGGTTGATGTGCCATTGGAGTTTCAACCGGTGGTTGATCGGCCGCGGGCGCCGGAGGTGGTTCTTTTAACGGGTATTTTCTTCTGATCGGATTGATAAGATTGAGTTTCTGAACAGTGAAACTATTAGGATGCATCTGGTCGAATTCCGCCTTCCACTGTTTCCATAGGGCGGGCTCTGCATTCGAAAATGCAGCGGTATCTATTTTCTTTCCGAGCAAAAAATCTTCAAAATTCACGGCCCCTAATTACACGAGTATAGTCGGGATTTTCAAGCAAATGCCATTATGATTGACGCAAAGGAATTGCGACTGAAAGACAGTATGGCATCCAGAATCAAAATCTGATTTCGAAATTTCCGCAAAAACAAATTTAAAAACTGCCTATTGCGGCAATAAGAAATTTCCTTCTGCTTTTTACCTGATCTGTTACTGTTCATTTTCTACTGGATTTTTCCGCCTCAAAAAACGAGGTTGTTCAAGCTATAATTTCAGTAATTTCGCTCCCCAGAACTAACTCATGAAACAGCAAAAAATTCTGGTGATTGGAGCCGGGGGCCAGCTTGGTTCAGAACTAACGCAGGGCTTGTGGAATTTGTACGGCAAGGAAAATGTGATTGCCACAGACATCAAAGATCCGCAAGGCATTCTCTCAAAAGGTAATTTCGAGATCCTCGATGTACTGAAACAAAAAGCACTGTTTGAGTTTATTCAAAAAAATGCCATCACACAGATCTATCACCTGGCAGCCGTATTGTCGGCTACCGGAGAGAAAAATCCCAAGTTTGCCTGGCATCTTAACATGGACGGCCTGGTGCACGTACTGGATGCAGCCGTTGAATTTAAGATCGAAAAAGTTTACTGGCCCAGCTCAATCGCTGTTTTCGGACCGGGAACTCCCCGAGACAGTACCCCTCAAGACACAGTCATGGATCCCACTACGATCTACGGCATCAGTAAATTGGCTGGAGAACGCTGGTGTGATTGGTATCACCGCAAGCATGGCGTTGACGTCAGGAGTTTAAGATATCCGGGCCTGATTGGTTATAAAACCAAACCCGGCGGAGGCACCACAGACTATGCCGTGGATATTTATTTCAAGGCATTGTCTGACAAAAAATATGAGTGTTTTTTGAAACCAGATACGTATCTGCCTATGATGTATATGGACGACGCGGTGAAAGCAACCCTGGATTTAATGGAGGCACCCGCAGAAAAAGTGAAGATACGTTCGAGCTATAATGTTTCTGCTATGAGCTTCTGTCCGGCAGATATCGCAGCTGAGATCAAACAGCACATTCCTGATTTTTCGATAACCTATAACCCTGATTTCAGGCAAAGCATTGCCGACTCATGGCCCAGGTCCATCGATGATTCTGCCGCCCGCAAAGATTGGGGCTGGCAGCATCGTTAT
>JBMOKS010000340.1:0-1919 GCA_049324355.1 Bacteroidota bacterium | reverse complement strand
ATCGTAAAGATGTTCCCAAAAAACGGGCTCAAAATAGAGCTTGTCGGCGATATCAAAATCGGTCGATACCGTCTCGGGGTTACAATTGATCATGATGGTTTCGTAGCCGCACTCCTTGGCAGCCAACACACCGTGTACACAGGAGTAGTCGAACTCAATTCCCTGACCGATGCGGTTGGGGCCTGAGCCGAGCACTACAATTTTTTTCTTGTTGGAAACAACTGACTCGTTCTCTGAATCGAAAGTGGAATAGTAGTAAGGTGTTTTCGCTTCGAATTCAGCGGCGCAGGTATCGACGAGTTTGTACACCCGATTGATGCCCATCTCCTTGCGTTTTTTGTGAACTTCACTCTCGTAGCAATCGAGCAGGTGAGCGATCTGGCGGTCGGCGTAACCCTTTTCTTTGGCTTTCCGAATCAATGCTGCCGGAATTTTCTCGATAGAATATTTTTCAATTTCTTTTTCCAGCTCCACCAGTTCTTCGATCTGCTTGAGGAACCAGCGGTCGATCTTCGTAAGTTTTTGCACCGTCTTCATGGGTATTCCCAGTTTGATGGCGTCGTAGATATGAAATACACGGTTCCAGGTGGGGTTTTCGAGGCTTTGCATCAGCTCGTCCTGCTTGGTGAGCGACTTACCGTCGGCACCCAAACCGTTCCTTCTGATCTCGAGCGACTGACAGGCTTTTTGCAGCGCTTCCTGGAAGTTGCGACCGATACCCATGGCCTCGCCTACCGATTTCATCTGCAAGCCGAGCTTTCGGTCGGCACCGTGAAATTTATCGAAGTTCCAGCGAGGGATTTTTACAATCACATAGTCTAACGCAGGTTCAAAATATGCTGTGGTAGTGCCTGTAATGGCATTTGTGAGCTCATCCAGGTTATAGCCGATGGCCAGTTTGGCCGCAATCTTGGCGATAGGGTACCCTGTTGCTTTGGATGCCAGGGCCGAAGAACGCGACACACGCGGGTTAATTTCTATACCAATAATGTCGTCGTAGTTATCCGGATTGAGTGAAAATTGTACGTTACAGCCGCCGGCGAACTGACCTATCCCGTTCATCATTTTGATGGCGAGATCTCTCATTTTTTGATAGGTAGTGTCGGGCAAGGTCATGGCAGGCGCTACTGTAATAGAGTCGCCGGTGTGGATGCCCATCGGATCGAAATTTTCGATAGAGCAAATGATGATCACATTGCCGATGCTATCGCGCAGTAATTCCAACTCAAACTCTTTCCAGCCGAGGATACTTTGTTCTACCAGCACTTCGTGAATGGGCGAAGCATGTAAACCCCGGTTAAGGGCTTCGTCAAAGTCTTCTGGATTATTGACAAAACCTCCACCTGTTCCACCGAGTGTGTAAGACGGTCGGATTACGAGGGGGAAACCGATTTCCTGTGCAATTTCTTTGCCTTGGAGGAACGACGTGGCGGTAGCGCCTTTACAAACACCCACGCCAAGCTCGTGCATTTTGAGCCTGAACTTTTCACGGTCTTCGGTAGTCTCAATGGCCTTAATATCTACGCCAATGATCCTAACGCCGTAATGTTGCCACATGCCGGCTTTATCGCAGTCAATACAAAGATTCAGCGCGGTTTGTCCTCCCATCGTGGGAAGCACGGCGTCGATATGATGTTTTTCTAAAATTTCCCGGATCGACTTTTTGGTGAGGGGCTTCAAATAAACATGGTCGGCAGTCACTTTGTCAGTCATGATCGTTGCCGGGTTTGAATTGATGAGCACCACCTCAATGCCTTCTTCCCGCAACGAACGGGCGGCTTGCGAGCCGGAATAATCGAATTCACAGGCTTGACCAATAATAATAGGACCGCTTCCGATGATGAGTACCGAGCGGATACTTCTGTCTCTAGGCATTGTATGTTGGGAAAGGGATGAACAAAATTGCGCAAAAATAAATC
>JBMOKS010000339.1:0-17213 GCA_049324355.1 Bacteroidota bacterium | reverse complement strand
TTTTAGTTAAGTCATTTAGATGTTTTTCCCTAAACTTGGTCTGGAAGTATCTGCTTTTTTTGATATACCCCCTATAATCCTAAAGGTAAGCAGTTTCCTTAACTAAACGACATTGAATGGTCAATAGTCAATGTTATAAGGCTGGTTTTTCACCAGTGACTTTTGACTAATGACTATAGTATTAGAAGTGCTTGAGTCTCACAACCTCCTCCTTGGTGAGGAAACGCCATTGCCCACGGCTTAAGTCTTTTTTGTCAAGGCCGGCATATACAGAACGGTCGAGTTTCACAACCTCGTATTGCAAGCTTTCGAATATGCGGCGCACCACGCGGTTCCAGCCGATGTGGAGTTCTATTCCGACGGTCTTATTATCTTCAGAAATGATGGCCAGATCATCAACCACCGCGCGGCCTTCTTCCAGCAAAACGCCTTCGCTTATAGTTTGAAAGTCGGCTTTCGTCAGGGGGCGGTCAAGTTCGACTTTGTAGATTTTCCGCACGTTATGTGACGGGTGCATCAATTTGTCCGCCAGATCGCCATCGTTTGTTAGGAGCAGCAATCCGGTGGTGTTGCGGTCGAGGCGGCCCACAGGATAAATCCTTTCTTTTACCGCATTGGCAACCAGGTGCATTACCGTGTTCCGCTCGTGCGGATCGTCAGTCGTAGTAAGAAAACCCTTGGGTTTGTTGAGCAGGATGTATACCGGTTTCTCAGCCTTCAACACTTTATCTTCGTATCTGACTTCATCGCCGGGATTTACCTTATAACCGAGTTCGGTAATGGTTTTTCCGTTGACAGAGATCAGGCCCATGGTGATAAGCTCATCGGCTTCGCGCCTGGAGCACACACCACTGTTGGATATATATTTGTTAAGGCGGATCTTTCCGGTTTGTTCGGGCGCTTGAGTGTCGGGTTGAACATTCGAGCCCTCGCGCCCCTGTGTTTTCTTCTTAAAGAAGCTTGCTTTTTCTTCGCCGTCAGATCTTCGACGCGGTCGGGTGTCGCCGCCTTTCCGATCGAACTTTTTATAAGGTCTTGAGGAAGAAGAGTCTCCTCTGTCGCCGAATGATTTTCTGCGGGATCTGTCACTATCTTCGCCTTCTTTCCGATCGAATTTTTTATACGGTCTCTTCGGAGAAGAATCGCTGTCTCCAAATGATTTCCGGCGAGGCCTTGCGTTCTCATCGCCCTCTTTACGGCCGGAGGCTCTGTCGAATTTTTTTAAAGGTCTTTTTGATGACGACTCTCTGTCGCTGTACGATCTTTTTCCGGGTTTGGAGAAGCCGCGGTCCGTTCTCCCGCGTTTTTCGCCCCTTTCGTCTCGTTCGTTACCCTGTCCTTCGCTTCTGCTTCGGAAGGAACCCGACGATCTTTTGTAAGACGATGCCGACGAATCGCCGCGTTTTCCGTACGACCTTTTTGGCGACCTGGAAAATTCGCTGTCGCCTTCCTGGCGGTTGCCTCTTTCACCACGTTCGTTTTTGCGGTACCCGGTACCCCTGGCATCAGATCTGCGATTGCCGGATGAGCTATTCTCGTCGCGATTGAACGAAGCACGACGTGAGCCTTGATTGTCTGATTTTCTAAAATTTCTTCCGGCGGACTTGCCTGCTCTGCTGCCGGTTTTTCCTCCGCCAGCACCCGTGCGCCTGCGCCCGGATGATGCACCCGATGAATTACGCTTGGGCATCGGGTTCTTGTTCCTTTAGATCGTCTTTCAAGTCGGAATTCTCACCAATAGTGTTCACCTCGCCGGTGAAATCTTTCGGTACTGGAAGTTCTGTCATCTCACTGATACCGAAGTACTCCATGAATTTCATGGTGGTACCATACAGCATCGGACGGCCTATGGTTTCTGCTTTGCCGGTGATCTCGATCAGCCCTTTGTCCAGAAGTTTCTGAACGGCGTAATCACAGTTTACACCGCGAATATTTTCGATCTCTGTTTTGGAGATAGGTTGCTTGTAGGCAATGAT
This sequence comes from Bacteroidota bacterium, assembly GCA_049324355.1. Taxonomy (GTDB): domain Bacteria; phylum Bacteroidota; class Bacteroidia; order Cytophagales; family Cyclobacteriaceae; genus Chryseosolibacter. The sequence goes on along the minus strand of JBMOKS010000339.1, from coordinate 15,237 downwards.
GGAAAGCGTTTCCATTGCTGAGGTTGATAACCTCTTTTTCGATTGCTGTTTCAGCAATATGCTGATGCTGGCCTGATAAGCAGGCTTAGTCAGGAACTGATAGCCTCCCGCAGCCTTGAACAGCTGGAAAGAATACTCTTCGGCTTGAAATTTATCTTCCAGGCGTTGAATAGCGCCCTGAATATCTTCTTCCGGAACATCGGCATTGAACATCTCGGAAAGACAGGCCTTGATGTCGGCGACCTTGATCGGGCTGGGTGAACAAAAGATCAGGGCTTCAATATGGTTCTGTAAAAAATCCAACGTCTGATTATTTTAAGATTCAAACTCACTTTATCCGCTACACTTCCCGGGTTTTGGGAATCAGTCCTGCTGCATCAGCTTGGCTTCGATTGATTGCGTGGTATGAGGCACAGCAATTAATCTTTCCTTAGAGATCAGCTTACCGGTAACAGAGCAAATGCCATACGTTCCGTTCTTGATCCTGACCAGGGCATTTTCCAGGTTGGAGATATATTTCTGCTGGCGCGCTGCCAGCTGACTGAGGTTTTCTTTTTCGGCTGTTTCCGCTCCGTCTTCCAGTACTTTGGTATTGCCACCGGATGTAGCGTCGGTACCTTCATCATTATTGCGGTTGAGAGTTTCTTTCAGGATCTTGTACTCTTCGCGTGCTTTTTCTAGTTTCTTGTTGATCAATGCCTGGAATTCTTTAAGCTCTTCGTCTGAATAGCGGGTTTTATCTTCTGATGTAGTAGACGGTTTTGCCGGCTTGTGGGCAATTGGTCTTTGATTAGGCATCTGGAAGAAATTCAATTGAGCGTTCTGCGCTACCTTGGCTGCAGTTGCTGCGGGGGTTTTAGCTCCTTCTTTCACTTCTATCGTATTCTTTACTTCGACTTTCTTAACTGGCTCTTGTTTTTTTGCCACGACTTTCTTGGGAGCTGGTTTTACTACTTTCTTGGGAGCTGCTTTTTTTGCCGCAGGCTTCGCCTTTTTAGCCACCGCTTTTTTGGCTTTCGCAGGGGCAGCCTTTTTCGCCTTAGCGGCAGGTTTGGACTTGCTTGTTTTCTTGGCTGCTTTGGCAGGTGTCTTTTTAGTCTTAGCCATTGGTTATATCCTCACGTTTGGGTAAAAGATGCGCAAAATTATAGGTTGCCCAGTAAAACAAAAAATATTCTGAAAAATTCCATTACATCAAAATTTAACCTGCCTTTTCAGCATAAAATTCTAACTTACCTGGCCCGAATTTAAAGCATGAAAAAGATATTACTGGCGATCGCGTTGTGTGGCCTCATTTTAGGCTGTCAACCTCCAAATTCAATGGAAACAAAAGAAAAACTGCCTCCCGGACCCATTACCCTCGTAATTCACGGTGGCGCTGGCACCATCAGAAGAGAAAATATGACGCCGGAAAAAGAAAAAGCCTATCACGCGGGCTTGCAACAAGCTCTGGATAGCGGCTACGCAGTGCTAGAAAAAGGGGGACGAAGCCTTGATGCGGTGATCGCAGCCATTAAAGTCTTGGAAGATAACCCGCTATTCAATGCCGGTAAAGGTGCTGTGTTTACAAACGAAGGCAAAAACGAACTTGACGCTTCCATCATGGATGGCAGCAACCTCATGGCCGGTGCCGTAGCTGGCGTTACCACGATAAAGAACCCTATCACTGCCGCCTATGCTGTCATGACCCGCTCAGAGCACGTGATGATGATCGGAAAGGGAGCAGAAAAATTTGCGCAGGAACAAGGACTGGAAATCGTAGATCCATCTTACTTTTTTGATTCTACGCGATGGGAACAATTGATGAAGTTGAAACAGAAAGAAGTGGGCAAAGAGGCAAACCTGATCGATCCTTATATCAAAGACAAAAAGTTCGGAACTGTGGGCGCAGTAGCCCTCGATCAATATGGAAATATTGCAGCCGGAACCTCTACCGGGGGCATGAATAATAAAAGATATGGGCGCGTGGGTGATGCGCCCATTATAGGCGCTGGCACGTATGCTAAAAATGAAAGCTGCGGTGTTTCGGCAACCGGGTGGGGTGAATATTTTATTCGCTTAGCGGTAGCACACGATATTTCCGCCTTAGTTGAATATGGTGGCCTCTCCTTGCAGGCTGCTGCCGATAGCGTGATTATGCGCAAACTGCCGAAGCTCGGCGGCGACGGTGGCATCATCGCGCTCGATCGCCAGGGAAATGTGTCGATGACGTTCAACAGCGAAGGAATGTATCGTGGATATATCAACAAGAAAGCCGAAGGGAAAACATTTATTTATAAAGAAGATAAGTAATTGAAGTGGGGGGAAATACAGGAGTATCGAACAGGAACGCGTGGAGTAGCACACAACAGAAAAAGAAGACTGACATGTAATATCCGCAAACCACGGTCTTACGGTGGATTTAAAAAACTCAACATCCAGCGGCACTTGTCTCTACCCAAACTTCGAACTGGAACCAAGAACTTTGAACAAAAAAGAAACCATATCGGCGTTAACCGAAATCCCCGGCGTGGGCAAATCGATCGCTAACGATCTTTGGAATATCGGCATCCGGTCGGTAGGGGATCTCAAAAATGGGGATCCCGAAATGTTGTACGATCTCTCAAACCGCTACGCTGGCCAGGTGCAAGACCGGTGTTTACTCTACGTTTTTCGCTGTGCGGTTTACTACGCCAGCACGGACAAGAAAAAACACAACGCAGAAAAATTGAAGTGGTGGAACTGGAAGGACGTTCCTTCGCCGAAAACGAAACAGATTAAAAAATCGGTTTAAGTTTAAGTCGTCCCCGTCTTTCGCTTCAAAACCGCGCCGCAATGGCAACTCGTTTCCGGTATACTTTTACATTTCCTCTCACATCAAAAATCTCAAACTTCACCATATAGTATCCCACACTAGCTTTGTTGCCACTGTCGTCATCTCCGTCCCACCTGAAAAATCCTTCGCTGCCCAAAATTTCGTTGTTCGCTAAGTTCTTCACCTGGCGCCCTTGCGGGTCATAAATATTGATGTTGGCCACATTACCACCTTGTGGAAAATTGAAATGAATTTGAGTATAGTTGGGCTGACCAAAAAGTGGTTGAAAGATCTCAGGAATGACAGATACAACTTCGTTGGAAACAGATTGTGCCGACGCGTTCGAATTCATGTATCCTGGCGTCGCAAAGCTGGAAACCGAGCTGGCAGATTTCCAGTTTTGGGGATTCATTGTGGGTGCGTCAACACTCATGCGCTCAAGCGAAACACCTTCTTCATCTTTGACAAACGGCGAGTGCATGGATTCCATGTAATGAAAATGATCGACGATCGTTCCCTGATCGTTCACCAAGACCACAGAGCCTTCGTCGTCAGCAAAGGCGGGAAGTACGAGCTCAAGAAAAACGTTTTCATTTGCAGCAGGATAGTCGTTTTTGAGAATTTTCGCGTTCTCCGTCAGCACTAGGTAGTCACCAGGCAGAAATAGAAGGTCATCGTCGGCGATCAATTTTTCATTCACCACTATTCCGTCTTTGAGGTTGGCGACTTTCCAGTTTTTAAGGTTCACGTACTTCGGCGACCGGTTGAACACCTCCACAAAATCAATCCCCGCCGGCCGTGGGTTAAATAAAATTTCATTCACCACTAGGTCTGCACTGTCGGTCGGCTGGGGCAAGGCGAATTGTACTTTCGAAAAGTTTTCCTGAATAATATTTCCGGCACAATCGCGGATCTTAGAAACTGAAAGCGAATAAAGTTGCTCAGAAACGAGCTCAGTTGACAACGCAATCTTCAATTCCGTTAACGATCGATCGCCGAATGAGACCTTCGTTATTTCATGAAACGGATCGATAAACACTTCCAGGGATAGCGGTGACTTTTCTAGCTTTTCATCGAACCGTAAAACCAGTTCGGTAGGAGAGCGGGGAATGGCAGAAATTAGCCGCGGTCCTGTGAGGTCGGGCTTGTTAGCGAAAACGGAATTTTGTTGTCCTGGCGTACCCCCTTGAGATTGATCCGAGGCGATCCAGTTCTCCGCTTCCGCGCAAATATTCTCCGGATCGATCAGCTCCAGCGACCAGCCTCCCTGCTTTTTGTCATCATCGCGATACCAGGCATCGGTATACGTGAGGGAATCGATCGTAACTCCGAGTGCACTTTTAAGCATTAGATTGTCGCCTGTATTATTCAGTGTAGGAAAACCATTCAAGACGATAGACTTTCCATATGCCATAAACACCGGCTGTGACGAAACAATAACATATTCGCCGGGAAGGATGATGTGACGTGGAAAATGGGCTATCGAACCACCATCTGTCAACTCCCACTCGGCGAGATTGAACGGATTGATACTTCGGTTAAAAATTTCAATGTATTCGGCTTCCGGCAAACCGATGCGTGGCGCCGGATCGGCAAAGATTTCAGTGATGATAATGTCTTTGGGGGTAACTGGTGTCTCCTGGAAATACATAAAATTCTTATTCATGGTCTCAATCTTATTCGCGTTGCTGTCGGTCAGGTTCTTTATGGTCAAAGTTTTTTCTATGCCATTTTGAAACGGCATGGAGAACAACAGTTCAATGGTTTTTTTGTTAGGCAACAATCCAGCCCACACAGGTTGGCCAACATTTGACACCTCATAATTTCCGATGTTTTCAGCAGAAGATTTTTCCACCGGTTCTGAGAAGGCGAGTCTGAGTTCGGTGGAGGAGATCACTTCCAGTGTTGTCCATTCTGGCGGTGTTCGGTCTTTAAATGGATCGCCGGTAACTTTGATGTTATCAAAGAAAAATTTATCTGACCGGGTCGAGGTGTAGGCGCAGTATACGCCAGCAAACTTCGAAGAGAAATTAGGTACATCGCGGGCTGTGCCCTCTAACATGTAAGTGCCTTTTGCACCTACGTCCGTGTACAATTGCCATTGGCCTTCACCATCGTGGGTGATTTTAATCCGGGCCTCGACAATAGCCACGTTAAGGATGCCGTCCCGGCCATCAATAATTTTGGTGATGTTGGTTCCGGATTGCTTACACAATGCTATTTCATCGGGCGTGTCGCCGATAGAAACAAAATACCCGTTCAATGAACCGGAAAGATTCGCATGATCAGCCACAATGTAAAAGCGGGCAAAGTTTGTCGACGACGGATTAAATTCCAGCCTCACGAAAATTTCCCAGGATGCCTCGCTGACCGCTGCGCTGGCGGTGGACAAGTAAGCGACGTCGGTCATGGCTGGCGCGCGAAGCCGCAATTCGTTGGCCACAACCGCAAACTTCGAGTTGGAACCCGACCAAGTGGGCGCGTTAGTGAAATCTCCATCCGAAAAATCGTCATCCACCTGAGCTAACACTTGTTGGGACTGTGTGACTAAACACAGAACGAAGATTGTAAACGTTTTCTGTAAAAACTTTTGAAACGTTGGTTGCGATATTTGATAAAGTACGTGCATATGAAGATCAGAAAGCATTAATTTTGCTTTTCAAAATTTATTTACCCATGAAACTCGCAGTAGTAGGTGCAACCGGTTTGGTTGGCCAAGAAATCTTAAGTGTGCTGGAGGAACGCAGCTTCCCGTTTGAAGAATTGTATTTAGTGGCCTCCGCCAAATCAGTAGGGCAATCTATAAAATTTAAGGGTAAAGAGTATAAGATAAAAAGTATTGAAGAGGTTTGTAAGCTAGCTCCAGACATCGCCATCTTTTCTGCCGGCGGTGGCACTTCACTAGAGTGGGCTCCGAAATACGCAGAGGCTGGTATTATCGTGATCGACAATTCTTCTGCCTGGAGAATGGATCCTACAAAAAAATTGATCGTTCCCGAAATTAATGGTCACGAACTCACGATCGACGACCGCATTATTGCTAACCCCAATTGCTCCACCATCCAAATGGTAATGGCATTGGCGCCGCTGCACGTGCGTTACAGGCTAAAGAGAATTGTAGTTTCCACCTACCAGTCAGTTACCGGAACCGGCAAAGATGCCGTTCAGCAAATGATGGATGAGCGCAAAGGTGTTAAAGGAAATATGGTTTATCCTCACCCCATTGATATGAATGCGTTACCCCATATCGATACTTTCCTAGATAATGGATACACCAAAGAAGAAATGAAGATGGTGAATGAAACGCGCAAAATAATCGGCGATCAAACCATCGGTGTAACATCAACCACGGTGCGCATTCCTTCTATCGGCGGACACTCTGAAGCCGTAAACGTTGAATTCTACGAAGACTTCAACCTCAGTGAGATCCGCGCCATTTTGGCCAACACGCCCGGTGTTATCGTTCAAGACGATCCCAAAAACAACATCTATCCGATGCCGATCAACTCAAAAGGACGTGACGAGGTGTTTGTGGGTCGTATTCGCAGAGATGAATCGCAGCCCAATACATTAAATATGTGGATCGTAGCTGACAACCTCCGCAAGGGCGCCGCAACTAATGCGGTACAAATTGCAGAGTTTATGCTCGAAAAAAGCCTTGTATATTAGTTTCTAAACATCATGGAAAAAGCCACCCGAAAATGGTGGCTTTTTTTGTTCGCCTAAAACAGTAGTTTTTCGATCCTATTAGCCTTTCATCTTCAAATTCTGCAGTACAAGCCCACTAGGGACTAAATTTGCGTATACAATAAGAGATAATCTTATAGAATTTTATGTATAGAGGAAACATGAAGAAGAACGTCAAGAGGGTGATTCTGGCGTTTGCAGTATCGTTACTACTGCTTGTTGCATTTTCGAGCTGCGATAGCGGTGAAAAGAATGCGAGGGTACAAGTTTGGTTAACCGATGCTCCGGGCGACTATCAAGAGGTTAACGTCGATATTCAAGGTGTAGACATACATAGCGACGCAAACGCTGCAGATGGCGGACCCGGATGGAAGGCCCTAACAGTCAACAAAGGCGTATACAATCTCCTCGAGCTCACCAATGGCCTCGACACACTTTTAGGTGAAATCGAAATACCCGGAGGAAGGATTTCCCAGATCCGCCTGAAGCTCGGCAATCAGAACTCCATCAAAGTAAACAATCAGACCTTCAATCTTACCACACCCAGTGGTCAGCAATCTGGCTTGAAACTGCAGGTACATGAAGTGCTGGCTGAAGGTATTACTTATAAAATATTGCTGGATTTTGATGTTGCCCGCTCTATCGTATTAACGGGAAGCAGTGTTTATAAACTGAAACCCGTGATCCGCGCCATTACTCAGGCACAAGATGGTGCTATAAAAGGAGTTGTTGTCCCCGCCGAATCGACGCCTGCAATTTATGCTATCCAAAATCTGGATACCCTCGGCACAACCTACGTCGATTCAACAGGCCATTTCCTGCTGAGAGGTTTAGCTGCAGGATCCTATAGTGTTGTTTTTGCTCCTAACAGCAACTATAGTGTAACGGTAAAAGATGGCGTCACCGTTCAGCTCGGGGTTGTAACGGATATGGGCAATGTTGCCATCAATCCATAAATATGCCTTACCCAAAATAAGAAAGTCAGGCTCACACCTGACTTTCTTATTTTATATAGATACTTGTTTGTTCTTCACTAATCGTTTGTCGATCCAATTCAGCAACGCGATGAAGAAAATGCCAAAAACAACTAAACCTTTATAAGAGGATACGCCTTTGAGAAAACCGAGATCGGGCTTGAAGCTGGTGAACGCAACTGCAATGATCATGGTCACCACAAGGGAAAATACACCGAGCCATAGCCAAAGCATATCGCGCGAAGTACTTTTCTTTTCTTTTTCGGCAATGGCCGCTAGCACCCGGTCTTCAAACCCTTTCGATAGTCTTACGGTGGGTTCTTTTTGCAACGCCTTGAACACTTGCTGATAAGCTTTTATGTCGAGGTCGTCTGCTGATGCCGGTTTGCCGGCTTCAATGTTTTTTTGCAGTTCTTCTTCGAAAGCATTCATAACAATTCTTCTTTACCAAGATACTTCTTAACCTTCTCTTTTAGCAGATTCCGGGCCCGAAACAGATAGTTTTTTACAGTACCCTCTGGCATATTGGTTATCTGGCATATTTCCGGATAGCTCATGCTCTCCACATGATATAACATCAGGATTGTTTTATACTGTGGTGGCAACTCGTCGATCAGCCTGAGCACAAATCCATCCATATCCTGATCGCTGGCTATTGTCTCGGGGTTTTCCTCCTCTACAAAACGTTGCGTAAAACTGTCTTCGTCGGGAATATCCGTGAAGACCATTTTATGTTTTCGCATATGATTAATAGCATGCCTGTAGGCTATGGTAGCGATCCAGGTAGAAAGTTTGGACTGGAATGTGAAATCGCCCAGTTTCTCATAAACTTTCAAAAAAACATCCTGACACAGTTCTTCTATCTCCTCTTCTTTTTTCACTAATCGGCCCACCATATGCGCAACAAGCCTTTCATGCTGCCGGATGAGCAGCCTGAAGGCCTGCGTATCTCCTTTTAATACCCGCGACACGAGCGCCTGATCCTCTATCATTGCTACGTTAGACAAGCATTTTATTCAGGATGTTGCAGAAAGTTATAAAAATTTCCGCCTACCGGTGTTTAGATACCCGGATGCTGATATCAGAAGAGATTTGTAATATTCGAACCAAAGGCCCAGTTGTTTCAAAATTTTTTTTCAAAGGCTGCAACATCCGGGCTTGTACGCAGTGTCATATGTACCAAACGCAAAACATTATAAATTATGGATAACAATTTAAGAGAAGTGTTGATGCCTCTGGTGATTCTGGGAGCCTTCGGTACTGGTTTGGTTCTTTTTACCCGTACGCTGACCGACTACATTCTGAAAAAGAAGATGATTGACAAAGGGTATGTGAACGATGATGCCCAAGCTATTTTTAAAAGACACGCTGAAGAAAATAAATATGCCTCCCTCAAATGGGGACTTATTATCTTTTTTGCCGGCTTGTCGTTGATCATTATGGAGTACATCGATTACAACACGCAGTCGCCTCTGCCTTATGGACTCTTTGCTGTGTCTGTTTCATTAGGCTTCCTGATCTACTATTTCTTGATCAAAAAAGAGCTTAACAAATAATTTACCCCCCAACTAGTAACATTTCGCAAGCGTGCGAGTCTAAAAAAAAACTTATCCCCCATGATCCGGAATTACTTTCTGGTTGCTCTCCGCAACCTTACAAGGCACAAGTTTTTCTCAGCCATCAACATTTTTGGATTGGCCATCAGCATGTCGGTGTGTTTAGGCATCATCATGCTCGTAGCAGACCAGTTGACCTATGATCGGTATAATCAAAAACGTGATCGCATCCACCGGATCGTAACTCAGAACCTCAATCCCGATGGCTCTGAAAGCGGAAATGATTATGCCACTTCGCCGCTTGCGTTAGCCGAAACGCTCACGCAGGACTTTACTGGTATTGAAAAAGCGGTTCGATTCAAACGAGGCTTCGGCAATGGCTGGATTGAATTCGACCAGGATATCAACATTCCTTTGGGTGGCTTCTTTGCTGACCCTGAGGCTTTATCGTTTTTTGAATATGAACTCGAATATGGAAACGAAACGACCGCCTTGGTGGAACCGTATTCTGTTGTGTTGACAAAAAAGGCAGCCAAAAAACTATTCAAACAAGAAAATCCGGTAGGTGAAGTGATCAAGGTGGGGGAGCTTGGTGAGTATAAGGTTACCGGCATTATCCGGGAGGCGGATCATAAATCACATATTGTGTTCGAAGCGTTGGCGTCATACTCGACCCTAAAAAGTCTGGAGGCAAATGGCACAGTAGACGCCGAAGACCTTGGCTGGGGCAACTTTACTGCTGGCTGGGTTTATCTTTTGCTGGAGGAGGGTCAGAGCTCTTCGGAAATTGAACGTCACCTGGCCAAGATCGCAAAAGAACAAAGACCTAAAGCCAGATCGACCAATTACAATCGCTCTTACAGGTTCTACCTCCAGAATATTGCCTACGTGACACCAGGTCCATTTATTAACAATCCTATTGGACCATTCATGCCGCGCATTTTTGTTTATTTTTTCGGAGGCCTTGCGCTCATTGTCATGCTCACATCATGCTTTAACTATACAAACTTATCCATCGCACGTTCGCTTACCCGTGCAAGAGAAATTGGTGTTCGCAAAGTCAATGGAGCGCAACGATATCAGATCTTCTTTCAATTCCTTTGTGAATCGGTGCTTCTTTCTGTCTTTGCTTTGGCGCTTGCACTTGGATTATTGGTGGCTGTAAAACCGTTCTTGTTGAACCTGAAATTCGCGCAGGTACTGAAGTGGGATCTTGAGGGCAACTTGTATGTGTATGCCGTCTTCTTGGGTTTCAGCGTTCTTGTGGGAATGATGGCAGGTTTTTTTCCCGCTGTTATACTCTCAAAATTCCAGCCTGTGAAAGTGTTGAAAGGGGCTGGAGGCGCATTAAAACTTTTCTCACGCTTAGGATTGCGTAAAACGTTGCTGGTAGCGCAGTTCAGTCTTTCGCTCATCTTTATCATCTCCGTGCTGCTCCTGTATAACCAGTTAAAACTTTTCCTGAAAGCCGACCATGGATTTGAGATGACCAATAAGATCAATATCCACCTGAAAGACACACCCTACGACGCGCTGAAAAGTGAGTTGTATAATCATGGAAACATTGAAAACGTCGCAGCTGCCTCGCACGTTCCAGCAGCCGGCACGACATATGGCGAAGGATACAAGCGGAACTTGTCAGACACCGAAGGCATTGCGATGGATTATTTCCTGGTAGATGAAAACTATCTGGAGAACATGAACATCAAGCTGATCGCCGGTCGCAATTTCGAGGCCGATGCAAGAGAGGCCAATCGCCATCTCATGTTGATCAATGAAAGCGCCGTTAAGGCCTTCAACTTCGCAACTCCACACGACGCAATAGGGGAATTTGTATTTCAGGAAACAGACTCCGCTAAATTCGAGGTCATCGGTGTTGTGAAAGACTACAATCACCAAGTGCTGATGGAAAGAATCAGTCCCATGGCTTTGCGCTGTGATACCACAGGGTACAATCTTTTACAGGTGAAGTACTCGGGGGGGTACGAAGATGCCGCAAAAACCATCGAAGAGTCGTGGGTCAAAACCAATCCTAATCTTAAACTGGATTACAAAGACTTTGAAGGTGAGGTTCGATTATTCTATAGAACGATCTTCAGCGATTTCGTCAGCATCATCGGTATTATTGCAGTAATGGCCATTTTAATCTCATGTCTCGGGTTGCTGGGTATGGCTACCTATACCATTGAAACAAAAATGAAAGAGATCTCTATCCGAAAGGTGCTGGGTTGTACAGATGGCGCGCTGATACTCTTGCTCTCTAAAGGATTTTTGACATTGCTTGTCATCGCCATCTTTATTGCCGTACCCATGGCATGGTTCATCAACAACCTTTGGCTTGAGTTGATTGCCTATCGCACCGAACTTGGCTTTGGCGTTATTGGTGGTGGTGTGTTGATACTGTTAATACTCGGTGGTTTGACCATTGCCTCCCAAACTCTACGGGCTGCGTTTACTAATCCTGTTGACAGCTTAAGAAACGAATAAGGATATCCTTCTTGCCAAAATGATTTTCGTGGCGATATTTCTCGCCACGAACATCGCCAGGCAAAGTGCGGGTGAGGGGTTCATTCGTTTTTTCCAGTGATCGCCTTGGCCGCCACGTAAGCGCCACTCCACGCCGCCTGGAAGTTAAAGCCGCCGGTTTCGCCATCGATATTGAGCACTTCTCCGGCGAAATATATTCCTTTCACTTTTTTGCTTTCCATTGTGGCAAAATCGATCTCTTGCAGATCAACACCGCCGCAGGTAACAAACTCCTCTTTGAACGTAGTTTTTCCTTTGATCTGAAAAGGGCACCGTATCAATGCCTCCATCAGTTTGTTAAGATTTTTTTGTGGCAGCTCCGTCCAGATCTTTTGGTCACCGATCTCCGCCAGTTCACACAATCGCATCCATAGCCGCTGGGGTAATCCGAACAACGGATTAGACATAATCTTCTGTCTGCCGCGCGTGGTCCTAAGGGCGGCTAACTCCAATTTAAATTCTTCTTCCTTCACGGGGCCCACCCAGCTCACCAGTGCAGTGAACTCATATTTTTTTTCATAAAGGACTTCAGCTGCCCAGGCCGATAGTTTAATAACCGCAGGGCCACTCAAACCCCAATGTGTTATCAACACCGGACCTTGCTGCGAATATTTTGTTCCTGCAATCTTTACTTCAGCGTTAGCAACTGACACGCCCATCAGGTCGGCAAATTTTTTTTCTGAATTGTTAAAAGTAAAAAGCGAGGGTATCGGCGACTTTATGTTGTGGTCGAGATCGGCGATCCAGCCGTAAGCTTGAGGATTCGGATTGCCACCTGCTGCGATCAACAATTTTGACCCGGCATAGACCGTTCCGTTAAGGCACCTCACCGTAAAACGATTATCGCCAGGAGCGACCCCGGTTACGCCGGCGCCGAGTTCAATTTTAATCTTGTGACGTAGTGCCTGCTCCATAAAACAATCGATCACTGTTTGCGAGTTGTCGCTTGCGGGAAACATGCGGCCGTCTTCTTCTGTTTTCAGCTCAACGCCCTTCGACTTGAACCAGGCTACAAGGTTTTCTGCATGAAAATTTTTAAAAATATTCCGTAGTGGCTTCTCTCCTCTCGGGTAGTGATGTGAAAGCCTGATAGGATTAAAGCAGTGGTGAGTAACATTGCAACGACCACCACCCGATACTTTTACCTTGGCCAGAAGTTTATTGGACTTTTCAAGAATCAGAATGCGCATCTCCGGCTTCATTTCTGCCGCTTGAATGGCGCCAAAAAATCCGGCCGCGCCGCCGCCAACAACGATCAGGTCGTAATGCATAAAAAGCAAATCTACACGAAGACCACCATTGCAGGGAAAATATTTGATTTCCAGAAACATGGGTTGGCCCGGAATTTACTTTCTTTGCATCGTGAAAGAGTTTGTAGAACAAAATTGGGTCTTTGCGCTGGGCTTTCTGTCGCAAGGGCTGTTTGGTGTACGCTTGCTTGTACAATGGTATTTATCCGAAAAACAGGGCAGAATCGTGTCACCGATCATCTTTTGGCAGCTTAGCGTAGTGGCTTGCTTCTTTTTTATCGTATACGGCATTCTGAGAAATGATTTTGTCATCATTCTCGGCCAAGCTTTGTCGTACATTATTTATGTGCGCAATCTTCAACTGGAGGGCGCATGGGAAACGATGCCCAAACCTTTCCGAATCAGCGCTATCGCCCTTCCCCTAGCCACTATGGGTTGGCTATTCATGCGGTCGGCCAGTCTTTCCGCAAATTTTGACTTTACGTATTTATTGCATCCCATGGTTTTGAGCGGGGCTATCGGTCAGCTGTTATTGAATTTCCGGTTTGTGTACCAATGGTACTACGCCGAAAAAACCAAAACTTCGGTTTTACCGCTCGGGTTTTGGCTCATGACTTCCATAGGTTCCGTGATGGTTGTTGTCTACGCGCTCAATCGTTTCGATCCGGTGTTGTTGTTTGCTCAAAGTCTCGGCTTACTGGCATCGCTCAGAAATATCCAATTGCATTTCAAGACCAAGACTGCCGATTGATCTCTTATCTTTAGTAAAAAGATCAGGTGGAATTATTGCCTTTATCCAAAGAGGTCAAATCCTTTATCCTCGAACACGAGAACGACGACGAAGTTCGGCTTCTGCTTCGGCAGAAAACTGTTCATGGTCTGCCTGCAACATTTATTGCCCAACAGATCGGAGGCAGAAAAAAAGCAAAAGATAAATTGCCAACATTCTACAACAACACCGAGGTCGTTTATCCGTCGGCGCTTAACCTGGAGCAGGCTTCATCCGAGTCTGCTGCAAAATTTAAAACTGCGATCATAGAATCTTTATCAAGGGAAACCGGCGCAGATCTTACCGGTGGTTTCGGAGTCGACAGTTTATACTTTAGTCGGAATTTTAAAACGTTCCACTATGTAGAACCTGACTCCGATTTGGTGCAGATTGTTAAGCATAATCATGCGCTGCTCGGCGCAAGCAATATTCAGCATCATCATACCACGGCTGAAGAATTTTTAAAGGAGACGACACCGGTTGATTTTATTTTCATTGATCCCTCACGTAGATCAGGCGATAAAAAAGTTTTTAAACTGACCGATACCATTCCTGACGTTGTCGGCTTACAGCGGGAGATTTATTTGAAAACGTCGAATTTGCTGATCAAAGCTTCTCCGCTGCTGGATATTCAACAAGCATTGCGAGAGCTGAAGTTTGTAAAAAAGGTTTTTGTTGTGGCCATCGGCAACGAATGCAAAGAGATCTTATTCTTTGCTGAAAAAGACTTTGTGGGAGAACCCGAGATCGAAGCCGTTGATATCCGATCAGACAGGCAAAGCCCTTTCGTCTTTCGAACCTCGGAAGAACAACAAATCGTTGCCGCATTTTCAGATCCGCTCACGTATTTGTACGAACCCAACGCAGCAATCTTAAAGGCTGGTGCGTTTAAAAGTATTGCCTTGCGGTTTGATTTATTAAAGCTGCAATCCAGCACGCACCTGTACACCTCGGAAAAACTTGTATACAATTTCCCGGGACGTGTGTTCAAAATCGAGGCACAAATAAAACCCGATGCTAAAGCCCTTAAAAACTTTTTCCCCGACGGAAAAGCCAACGTCACCACACGCAACTATCCGTTGACTCCTGCCGAATTAAAAAAGAAAACGGGACTGAAAGACGGGGGAGAAAAATTCCTGATCGGATTCGCCGGCCAAGATCAAAAATTCCTTGTCGTAGCCAATAGGATCTAATCAAATTCAAATGTATTTCAATACCACGTCGATCTCCACCTCGCCGTTAAAACTTTGAATAAGCTTTCCTTTCTTGGAATAAACATATATAGACGGCGTTTCGATTGGTCCGTAGTGGTCAAGCACATCCTGAACAGTGGCCGTAGCAAACTCTACATTGCCATTTCCTAACAGCTGATACTGTTCTGCGAACTTGGTGATTTCTGGCGCAGATTGCGACGATATAAAATACAACTTGTAATCCTTGAACAATGCGAGACGATCTTTGATCTGTTTGGCTTCATTGTGACA
Organism: Bacteroidota bacterium; assembly: GCA_049324355.1. Taxonomy (GTDB): domain Bacteria; phylum Bacteroidota; class Bacteroidia; order Cytophagales; family Cyclobacteriaceae; genus Chryseosolibacter. Next base: position 197 of record JBMOKS010000339.1, on the reverse strand, counting down.
ATGATCACAATCGGGCTGAAAAAAGATCAACATCATATTTTCGCTCAGGCTCTTCACCTGTATTCTGTCTCCTTTCAGCGTTCTTATTTCAAAGTTAGGCCGGTCGTCGGGCTCGACAATCGTTACGCCGGTTTCTTCGGCTTTCTTTCGTTCGGCACAGCCGAAACACATGAGCATAGAAAAGAAAAATAAAATAG
>JBMOKS010000338.1:0-1925 GCA_049324355.1 Bacteroidota bacterium | reverse complement strand
CATTCGCTTCTTTCTTTTTTGATTTTACCTTTCCCTCGTCATCTGGTTCGATGATATAATCCTTGCCATATAATGTTTCATCACCTACAATCTGAAGATGCGCATTATTGTCTCCTTTCTTTTCTACGTGAATGACAGCAATGTCCTGTGATTCGGATTTACTTATGGGCGCCTGAATGATGATTGAATGTTCATCCTCTTTTTTTGTATCTATCACCCTGAGGTAATCAACCTGACCATCGCCATTCAGATCAAGGTTATTCACTTTCGTATCGGCGGCATTGAGTTTTTTTTCAAACTCCTCTGTATTTGCCGACTCTTTGAATATGGTGAGAACGGCTTTCAGATCGAGATGATCACCGGCCATTCCAAGCGAATCACTTTGAGAGAACGAATTAAGACAAAAAACGAAAAAGACAAACAACAGTATTTTCAGGCTTGTTTTCATACTTTACAATATAAAAAGCAGATGCCATAATACGTGGAGGAAGAATTTCTAAGGTTAAATTAACAAAAGGTAGCTTAAGCAATGTTAACGCAACAGGTAGATTTTCAAGTTAAAATTATTCAGACGTCTCTTCATCTGATGGATATAGGGACGTTATAACTTTACTCCAGTGCTACGCTCAGAGTGACATTACTAATGACGACATCTACAAGAAAAGACACAGATTAATACGGACTTTCACTCAGTTCTGTGAACTCTGCATAATCTTTGCTCCTCCGCACTCTGTCGCGGATCGCATGTTGCCTTAGCTTTAGCGATTGAACAAGGTTTAGCTAAGCACCTAAAACTGTGACGGCATGCGATCAGCGGCCGACGAAGCGAAGTCCGAGGGTGTCTCGCATAAGAAAATAAAATATGAATCAACGCGAATTATTTCTTCGTCATGTTGCCCAAACATCTGATACGCCTCTGTTAGGAGTAGACATGAACATTGTCAAAGCCTCAGGATCAAAACTCACAGATGCAGATGGCAAAGAATATATTGATCTGATCAGTGGTATTTCGGTAAGCAATATAGGGCATTGTCATCCATTGGTTACAAAAGCCATAAGTGAGCAGTCGCAAAAATTCATGCATCTCATGGTATTTGGTGAGTTCAACCAATTGCCACAGGTAAAATATGCCCGTTTACTTACAAGTTTACTTCCAAAAAGTCTTGACAGTATTTATTTTACCACAGGTGGGAGTGAGGCGGTTGAAGGAGCAATGAAACTCGCGAAGCGGGTCACCGGCAGAAGTGAGATCATTTCTTTTAAAAAAGCCTATCATGGAAGCACACAAGGCGCCCTGAGTGTAATGGGAGATGAATTTTTTAAAAATAGTTTTCGCCCCCTTCTACCTGGAATTAGGATCCTGGAGTATAATAAAACTGAAGTGCTGGAACAGATATCTTCCGAAACAGCTGCAGTTATTATAGAACCTATCCAGGGTGAAGCGGGGATAAGGGCCGCCGATAAAGAATTCCTGGAGCAACTTCGAAAAAAATGCGATGAGTATTGTACTCTTTTAATTTTTGATGAAATACAAACCGGCTTTGGACGTACCGGAACATTATTTTCTTTTGAGCAATACCAGGTCATTCCTGATGTTTTGATCATTGCAAAAGGCATGGGTGGTGGATTGCCTATCGGTGCGTTTATTTCTTCGCAGCGCATCATGAATAGTCTTACCAATAACCCAGTGCTTGGCCATATAAATACTTTCGGCGGAAATGCGGTATGTGTGGCAGCCGCTCAGGCTACTCTCGAAGTCATAATTAAAGAAGACCTGGTGTCGAGAGCAAAAAAAATTGAAACAATCATCCGGCAGAATCTGAATCATAAACGTATTAAGGAATTAAGGCTTCATGGGGCCCTTGGAGCAATTGATTTTGGGGATGAAGAACTTAATTTCAGAATTATCAGGGCCTGCATAGAAA